>JAHJQH010000087.1 GCA_018819375.1 Nanobdellota archaeon | reverse complement strand
TTGAGTGGGTAGTATTTTATTTAAGATTCTCTTATTTAAGATTTTCACAAGGCAGGAACAGAAAACTATCTATATATGGTCATAATTATGTTCAACAGTAATTTGAAAAACAAAAATATCAAAGGGGGTAAAAATGGGAGATAGAGAAACTGTATCACAAGAGAAACACGAATTGGCGCATGTACTTAGAAAACACGGCAAAAGCGGCAACGCGGACAATGTTGTTAAACTTCGTTCAATCTTGAAGGAATTCAAGGCTGGTAGGAAGGATACTTCGCGAGCAGAATTTTATGAACACTTGAAGAACCATGCTGAATTTGGAGAACTAGAATAATTTTTTAGTTGTGGTGTCATAAAATTATAGGGTAATAGGATAAAAATAGTATTTAACTATGGGATAACCTTGCGTTAGCCTATGGATGTTCTTATTATAATTTTGAGAAGAGTTGTTGGTGTTAGTGTTTGTTGTTTGGTTATCTTATGAAGGGATTAGTCTTGTTTTGCTTAAAAAGAAAATTAAGAAAATGAATGTTGAAGAAGGGTTTTGTGGGGGGCACTAATAATCAGATTCTAATCATCCCTCAAGATTTTGGAAAACGAGATTGAAAGATAAATTTAATTGAGGGGAACAAGAAGATTTATAAACTGCAGTTTATATGTATTAACTGTGGTTTAGATGTATAAACTCAAGTTTACATTATTGCAGCAAGAAATTTTAAGTTTTCTTTTTGTTAATGCGGGGAAGAGTTTTAATCACAGAGATTTAGCTAAATCTCTCAATAAAACACAAGCGGGTGTTGCCAAGGCACTTTTTCATCTTAAGAAGAGGAATTTCATAAATGCAGAAAAAGACAAGAATTCAGGAAGATGGGCCGTAGAATTGAACAGGGAAAACCCCAAAATTATGGGCATAAAAAGAGCAGAAAACTTAAGCGAGATTTATTGGTCTGGACTTGTTGAATTTTTGGAAAACCTGTTTCCAGGATGCGGTATTATCTTGTTTGGCAGTTATTCCAAAGGGGAAGATACTTTTGATTCTGACATAGATATTGCGATAGTTGGGAGGAAAGAACAAACGGTGGATTTGAAGAACTTTGAAAACCTGCTGAAAAAAGAGATTTATCTGCATTTTTATGATTCCCTAAAAAAAACAGATAAAAATTTAAAGATTAATATTTTAAAAGGTATTATCTTGGCAGGAGTTTTGGAGATATGAGACTTTTAAATGATTTTGATTTTTATGTTAAGATAGGAATTGTGAAAAAACAATTGCCTGATAGGTTAAGGGCGGCTTCTTTAATAAATGAAACTAATGATTCTTATTTATCTTTAATAGATTTTTTTAAAAAAATCGGAGTGACTGACCGAAATGCCAATCATTTTGTTAAGAATGCTTATGATGTGATTATGGGGCTTATTAGGGCAAAAATGATTCTTGAAGGTTATAACTCTTCTGGAAAAGGTGCTCACGAAGCAGAAGTTGCTTATTTTAAAAAATTGGGTTTTAATGACAATGAAGTTGAATTTATTAATCAACTAAGATACTTCAGAAATGGCATTATGTATTATGGCAAAAGATTTGATGAAGATTACGTCAAAAAAGTTCTTAATTTTTTAGAGAAGGTTGTACCTAAACTGAAAAGGTTGATTATTATTTAAAGAAACGTTGTATTATGCAGTGAGCTTATTTGTTCTTGGGTTACATAGTTGTCTGGAAAGGGCCTTGACATTTTTTCCAATAATGCCTTGTGATTGTTGGAAAGCATTTTTTGCATTGCTATTATTTCGGAAAGAGTTTTACCAAATTCAATTTCTGTTGGATTTATGCCTTTTTGTTTTAGGCACTTTTTTAATTCATCTTTCCAAGAACTTATTTTTCCATATATGTCTGCGTGGAGCAGGAGGTGGTTCTGTTTTATTTCCAAAGTGGAATAATTGACTGTTAATGGGATTGGGGTGGGTAGTTTTCCTGTTTCTTTTTCCGGGCATATTAAGTCATAAAGGTTGAGCATATCATTGATGCCCAAACGGAGACATCCTTCTGAGCAAGGGGTTTCAAGCTGAAATTCGTCTGTGGTTGAATGAATGATATATTTTTCCAAAGTTTTTCCTTTTTGGTGGAGTTGCACCCCTAATCCCCTCATCTGGGGGTAAGGTATCTTGTAGATTAGTTCTTCTCCTTTTTCGTTAAATGTTCTTGTTATTGTTGTGATGATTCCTTTTTTATTATGGAACCTTATATCTTTTCTTTTTTCGTGAATGACTCCCTTGCAAATTGGAGTTTGGTCTTTTCCATTGTATCCCATCCCGATGCTTATCCTGAATTTTTTTGCTAGTTTGTTGTTGGTATAAAGTCCTAGTTCATAAGAGGGAAGATTTACTATCACTTCCTGCAGGGATGTTTCTTGTGTGTGGGTCATGCTTAAAAAAGGAAATGCACACAAACTTTTTGTTATGTTTATCAGAAATTTCCTTCGAGTTTCCATAATCCCTTATTTTGTCAGAAAAAATTATAAATCTTGGGTTTTTGAAGATGTTATTCTTCATACCCCGACTCTAAAACCTTTTTTATTTCCCCTGCTTTTTTTGGTCCTATCTTATCCACTTTTTGAAGGTGCTCTGGCTCGGCGTTAATGATATTTTTTATGGTTTTTAAGTTTTTGAGAAGAGACTTTGCGAGTGTTGGGCCTATTCCTGGGAGTCCTTCTATTATGTATTGTTGTTGTTCTTTTAAGCTGAGTGGTTTCTTTTCTGGCCTTATGGGAAAATCCTTGTTTTTTGGGTTTTGTTCTCTTTCTGCCATAACTTTCAGAAGTTCTGCTGTGTCCTTGCTGTTTTTTGTGTGAAGAATCGGGATGTTGTAACTTATTGCTATTGTTGAAAGCATTCCCCTTATTGCGTTTGGATGGATGTTTCTTAGGGAATAGATATCCTCGTTTCCTTCAAGAATTAAAATAGGCACTGGGAAGTTTTCCCTTAATGGTTTTAGTTGAGAGAGGAGGCGCCCATCGATTATAGAATTGACAAAATCTGATTTTGTTTTTAACTCCACTGCAACATTGTTGCTTAAGATATAATCTGCTGATTCAAGTTGTTCTATTTTTATTTCCACACCGAGGTTTAAGAGTTCTTTTATGACCCTTGAATTTTTTTCCCTATGGTCTGCGATGATTAATAGTTTGTCTGTTAAGTTATTGTAAAATTGCTCTGCAATTTTTTTATTCTTGTTGAAGTATGATGGCGTTTCGTGGGGATGGGATGGGAGAATTCTTTTTGAGGGGTTTGATTGTGTTTCGCGAGTCACTGGTATCTGTGTGATTGTTGTTTTGAAAGGCTGGATTGCGTTAGGCAGATTTTTGTTTGTGCTTGATTTGTTTGTGCTTGATGGGGATTTTTGGTTGTTAGTGAAGCAATCTTTTTTTGAAGTGTAGGATTGCGTTAGGCAGGTTTTTGCCTGTACTTGACAGTTTGACGGGTTGGAGTAGTTTGTGTTTGGTGGTTCTGTTGTCTGTGTTGTTGGGTTTGTGTTTGTTGATTGACTTGTATCTTGTAGTTCGTGTTGGTCGTGGCCTGGTTTTTGATTGGTCTGTGTGATTTGCTGGTTGTTTGTAACTTTATTTGTGAAATTAGTAAGCCTATTTTGCGGTTCCAGTTTGATACTTTGTTTTAGCTTGTCTAGTTCCCGATACATTCTTTTTTCCTTGTTGAGTGCTGTCCAATGATATGCTTCATCTCTTGTGTCCTTTGTAATCAAAATTATTATTTCTCCTGGTGCCTGCCTGCCTGTTCTTCCTCTCCTTTGTATTGTTCTTATTGCCGAGGGGATTGGTTCGTGAAAAATGACAAGGTCAACGCTTGGAATGTCCAATCCCTGCTCTGCGACCATAGTTGCTATAAGGATATTGTATGTCCCGCTTTCGAATTCCTTGATAAGTTGCGCCTGTTCTTTTTGAGAGAGACCTATTCCATCTTTCTTCATCTGACCGACGAAAATCTCTGCCTTTATGCCTGAGATCTTGTTTAGAATATCTTTTATTCTCGATGCTGTATCCCTATAATGCGTAAAAACAATTGCTTTTTGGCCTGGGAGAAACTTGGTTTTAATGATGTTTTTTAGTTCCTTGATTTTTGGTTCCAATGGTTCGTTGTTTTCAAGAATTTTTTCTGCTTTTATCAGTGCGGTTTTGATGTTTTGGTCTTGTATGAGATTTTTTACTGCTTTTACCTTTGTTTCTTTGGCTTTTTCATAAAGTCCTTTTAGATATTTCACGAGTTGGGGTATTCCCTGTGTTTCCAACAGTTCTAATGCGTGGTGAATTTTTAGGGCTTCTGCTGTTTTTGAAATTCCCTGCCATAGCCTTATATCTTTTTGACCTGAACTGAGTTTTTTTTGTATTGCGAACTGAAGAAGGATGAGTTGTTTCTTGCCTACCATATCCTGTCTTGGTCCAATTAAACCCCGCGACTTTAATAGATTAATCCTTACTTTCAGGGATTCTTCAAGCAGGATTCTTATTTCCTTGAATTTTTCAGGAAGGTCCACCATTATCCAGCTTATTTCTGTTTCTTGGGTGTATTGTTTTACATCCTCGTCGTATTTTGAACGGATTTCTATTTCTGTCGCATAAATATTTTCACAGATTTGCCTTATTGTTTTTGCATCTGAACCCGGAGAGGCCGTGAGTCCTATTATTCTTGGATACTGAGCCTGCTTGTCGTAATTTTTTGCTATCCAGTTATAAGAATAATTTCTTATTGCGTGATGGGCTTCATCAAGAATCAGGAGGGAGATGTCTGTTATGTCTATGTTCTTGTTTATCATATCATTTTCTATGCACTGCGGTGTTGAAACAACTACTCTTGACTGATCCCAGAGCTCTGCTCTTTTTTCTGGTTTTACTTCTCCTGTGAACAAGATTACCTGATTGTCTGGAATAGTAGTGCTTTTTTGAATTTCCTTTTGAATCTGGGTTGCTAATGGTTTTGTAACTGTCAGGAAAAGTATTTTTGAGTTTTGGTGGGTATTGAGGCGATTTACGAGAGCCTGAATTGCTATTTTTGTTTTTCCCAAACCAGTTGGAAGTACCACAAGACAATTGTTCTTTGCACAGGTCTGAGAGATTTTCTGCTGAAATTCCCTTGGAGTAAATGTTATGTTGAACATAAGTAGAATCATGTTGGGGGTATTTTTAAGTGTTTGTGGCCTGGTTGTCGCTTAGGATTGGGTTTTTTGAGGGTGTGGTTTGTGTTTGATAGGGGTTTTTGGTTGTTAGTGAAGCAATCTTTTTTTGAAGTGTGAGATTGTGTTTCGTGTGGAGCTTTAGGAAAGCTCCTGCAAAACGACAAAAGGTGGTTTGTGTTGTCATGGTGTTTTTGTCTGTGTTTGATAGATGTGTTTGTGTTTGAGGGGTTGTTGGTATTTGCGTGATTGTTTTTTGTGGGTGTTTGGATTGCGTTGGGGTGTTTGTTTGTGTGTGGAAGTTGTTTTTGATGAGTGTGGGGGTGTGATATGTGGGTGTTGTTGGTTTGCGTTTGACAGATTGACAGGCTGGTGTGGTTTGTGTGTGGGGTTGTTTTTTCCTATTTTTGACAGATTATGGTTGATTGAATTAAGTAGAATGACCGCGCAAAATGATTATGTAATATTGGAGAAACCGCGCAAAATCCTTATTTTTTCTAATAAAATAACTTTTATAGTCTATTTTCTAACTGCGCAATAGAAAGGTTTAAATATGACAAAATGCGCAGAAGAGGTATGGTGTGGAGAAAACCTAAAGGATATAGTAAATCTAAAGTGGATTGGACCGGGGATGTTTTAATCAGTGAAACAAGTTCTGTAAATGACAAAGAGAAAGCTCTTGAAATATTGGATAATTGGAGAGCCATTCACAGATATCCTATGCACATCTTTAAGAAAAGATTAAAAAGAGTTTCAGAAAAAATGAATAAAGAAGCATTAGCAGTTCAAAGATTAAAAAGATTACCATCCATACTAAAAAAACTGCAAAGAAGATACTATGGGAATAACCCGACTATGAAACTTTCGCAAATGCAGGATATTGCAGGATGTAGGGTTGTTATGCCTAATGTGGAACTGGCGAAAAAACTTTACAAAGAGAGTTACCTCAGGGGAGATTTAAAACATAAGAGAGTTAATGAAAAAGATTATATAACCCGCCCAAAGAATGATGGGTATAGAAGCATCCATTTAATATACAAATATAAAAGTGATAAAGAAGGAAAAAAGGGTTATAATGGATTGCTCATTGAAGTTCAAATAAGGTCCAAATTACAACACTTATGGGCTACTGCCATTGAAACAGTAGATTTTTTTACAAGACAAGCAATTAAATCAAGTGAAGGTGAAAAAGAATGGGTGGATTTCTTTAAACTAGTAAGTTCCGCATTTTCAATTATGGAAAATACCCCCCTTGTTCCAAATACCCCCTCTGAAAAAGAAGAACTGTATTCTAAAATTAAAGAAAAAGAAAAAGAACTTCAAGTTATAAAAATTATGGGTGGTTGGGCAAGGGCAGTTAAGGTTTTTGAAAGTGCATCAAAAAAGAAACCAAAATTACAATACTTCTTATTAGAGTTAGATATTGTTGGAGAGAAACTCAACATCTCTGGTTACACCAAAAATCAAGAAATAAAAGCAATAGAAGATTATGCAAAAGCTGAAAAAAGAAACAAGGATAAAAAAGAGTATGATGTTGTTCTTGTAGGGGTGGATGTCGCAAACGATTTAAGAAAAGCGTATCCCAACTATTTTGCAGATACAGAAGAATTTTTAGAAAATTTAAAGAAGATATTGGAAAAGGTTAATTAAACTTTTTATTAAAAAATCACCCCCAAATGTACAAGAGAACGGTGAGAGCAAGTTTTATAAATGCTTTTTTTATGTGTTTGTATTGTTAATTATAGTGTTTGGATTAGTTACATATCATATTTGGGTGAATATAGTGTTTGGAATCAGCAAAAGAACAATTGTGAAGATAAAGAGCTTTGTCATAGAGTGCAGAAGAGTGTTGAAAGTTACCAAAAAACCCAGTAGGGAAGAATTTAAAGTTGTTTCAAAAGTTTCAGCTATTGGTGCTGGGATTATTGGTTTTTTGGGTTTTTTAGTGCATCTCGTTTATCAGCTACTTAGTTAATGTTAAAATGTTATTTGCCTTAAAAACAACTGCAAACAGGGAAGAACAGGTTTTGGATTTTGTTAGTTCTCACGCTAAAAAGAAAAATCTTAGGGTTTATTCTATCATTCACCCGCACGGTATGAAGGGTTATGTTATTGTTGAGGCAGAGAGCAAGGCGGATGTTGAGGAAGCTAGCCGTGGTGTCCCTTATGCCCGAAGTGTTTTATCTTCTCAGATTAAGTATGAAGAGATTGCTGGTTCCTTGGAACAAATCAAGACCACAGTCCATATACGGAAAGGAGATATTGTTGAAATCATATCTGGTCCGTTTAAGAGAGAGAAAGCAAGGGTCGCCAGAGTTGACCAACAAAAAGAAGATGTTGTTGTTGAATTATTGGAGGCTGCTGTTCCTATTCCAATTACTGTGAAACTGGATTCTGTCAGAGTCATAAGGATGGGTGGCGAGAGTGATGAAGAAAGTTCTGGCGGGGAAGAAGAAAAAACTAATTTCTCCTGGGGAAGTGGGGGGAGTTAGATGAGCGGAGAGAAGAATCTTACTACTGCTGAACTGATAAGGAAAGAACTTGGTGTCAAGAAAGGTTCTAGTTACCCTGATAAAGACAAGATAGGTAATTTTTCCATTGAGCAAGTGATTAAGATTGCCAAAATAAAGAAAGAAGATATTTTTCATAATAATTTCAAGAGTGTTGTCAAAAGCGTAGCAGGGAGCTGTAATTCTGCAGGTGTGCTGATTGAAGGTGTGCAGGCTGGAGAATTCTGTAAGATGGTTGATGAAGGGAAGTTTGACAAGGAGATTAAAGAGGAGAATGTTGATGTTGGTGATGAAAAAAAAGAAATCCTAAAACAACAACTTGAAAAATACAAGGAAAGCATGAGTGACGCACTTGAGGTAATAAAGAAGAAGAAGGAAGCAGCTGAGAAGAAAACTGAAGGTGGTGTCAAGGAAGGAGATGGAGAGCAGAAAGAAGGTGGAGAAGGAAAGAAAGATGGAGAAGGAAAAGCTGAAGAAAAGAAAACTGGAGTGAAAAAAGAAGAGAAGGGGAAGAAAGAAGAGAAAGGGAAGAAGAAATAGTTAAGTTTAGTTGAGATTAGTTAAGTTTAGTTGAGATTGGTTTTTTGGTTTGTTTTTGGATTATCTTTTGTTGGGGTGCGGGGGTGGTGTTGATTTGTATTGATGCTGTGTAGTAAAGTTTATTAAGGATGTAATGCCGTTGAAAACCTAACGGGGCCGTGGGCTAGCTTGGTTATGCTTCAAGGTTTGGGACCTTGCGACCCCAGATTTGGCAAGAGATTTAAGAGGAAAGAAATTCAGGAAAATAAAGGTTATTTTGCCAAAGGGGATTTCAAATCTGGGCGGCCCCAGTGAATCCTGAAAAAGCAGGATGCTCTGTGAAATAATCTGTAACTTGTACTATGCCGCGAGGTTACACAAAACAATCTGTAACGAAAGGTTTAAAAGAGTATTTTTTATAAGGGTTTTGAGGAATGAGGGATGATTTTGGAAAATGGCAACGAAGAAGATTGGTTCAGCAGGGAGATTTGGTCCAAGATATGGACGGACGATTAGGCAAAAAGTTGCTAACATAGAAAAAAAACAAAAGATTTGGCATAAGTGCCCTTATTGTAACAAGAAAAGAGTTAAGAGAATTTCAATAGGCATATGGGGATGCAGAAGCTGTAATGCAAAATTTACTGGTAAGGCATATACCCCCAGTTAAAATTGAAAAACAAATCGGAAATTTAAAATGGTAACTTAAGATGGTAACGGTAAAATGTTTTGATTGCGGAAAAACCATAAAGCTGGACTATATCAAGAAGAAGATAAGATGTCCTTACTGCGGTTCAAAAATTCTTTTTAAACCAAAGGTCATTTGCACAAAGGTGGAGGCTGTTTAAGTTTTAAAATGGACAAGGAAACAGAACAGAAAATTGGGCAATTACAACTTATTGAGCAAAACTTACAATCATTCTTCTTACAAAAACAAAATTTTCAGGCAGCTTTAATGGAGTGTGAGAATGCTCTTAAGGAGATTGAACATTCTAAGGGAAAAGTATACAAGATTGTTGGCGGCATTATGATAGATTCCAAGGCTGAAGATATTAAGAAAGACCTTACTTCAAAAGTGGAGGTTTTAAATCTGAGGATTAAAGCCATTGAAGAACAAGAGAAAATCATTAGTGATAAAGCCAAAAGAATTCAAGAAGAGGTTGTTGAAAAATTAAATAAAAAGTAGGAGGCATATTAAATGAGCAATAATTCTTTTGAAAACATGAAAGACATCACATTTACCCTTTCCAAGATAAAAGATGATGTTTCTGTTCCTAAAAATGTTCGCATCAAGATTGACAAAGTTGTTTGCTGCTTAAACCAAGAAGGCAAGGAAATAGACCTGAATGTTAATGAGGCATTACAAGAATTAGATGACCTTTCCAATGATCCCCACTTGCCTGTTTATACCAGGGTGGAAATTCTGAATATTATAAGTGCCTTGGAAGTTGCTAATATGTCTTGATGCACCCTAAACAAGGTTTTTAACCTATTAATCTTTTTGGGAATTCATCAAAACAGATGGTTTTATGATCTTCTTTCTAACCACTCCACAATAGAAATCTTTAAATATTCTTTCTTATCTGTATAATCTAACATGAGGGAGTTGTTTTGGAAAATAAAAGAGAAGATTGTGAAAGGTGCTGGTAAGGGTGGTAATTATTATCCCGAAGAAGTCAGTGAAGATTATGTAGAAATAGATGCAGACACTGCAAAGAAAGGGAAGGAAAGAATTCTCATAAGGCCTTTTATTATTGAAGATTTTACTGATATCAAACTGGCTCTTGATGCTTTGAGAGAAGGAATGACCATAGCATTAATTAA
>JAHJQH010000086.1 GCA_018819375.1 Nanobdellota archaeon | reverse complement strand
GGTGCAGGTTCTGGGTATAATGCTGCCTTGCTTGGTAGGATTATTGGAGATAAGGGAAAGGTTTATTCTGTTGAGATTGTTCCTGAACTGGTTGAGGTTGCAAAGAGAAACCTGAATGAGATTGATGTTAAAAATGTTGAGGCTATTTTTGGAGATGGTAGTAAAGGGTATGAAAAGGAAGCTCCTTATGACAGGATAGTTGTCAGTTGTGCCTGCCCTGAGGAGGTGTTGGGTGTTTTGGTTGGGCAATTGAAAATTGGCGGGGTGTTAGTTGCTCCCCTGGGGGGTTATCCGCAGGTTATGACGAGAGTCAGGAAGTTGAAAGGGGGTAATGTTGAAAGAGAGGAATTTGGAGATTTTGTGTTTGTTCCTTTGCGAGGCGGGAGGTAATTCGATGGGTTTTTAAGTTTTTTTATACCTATAATTTTATGGAAAATGAGAATTTAGTTGAGCGGTTTAAAGAAATTGGATATTGGAGCGACTTAGGGTGGCATAGTGAAGAGAAACTAATTGAAAAAATAAATGAGATTTTATCTCTTAATCCGAGCTCATTAGAATATTGGCAGTTAAAAAGCGCTATTCTTGGTAGTGTTTCTCAAAATGCCATGGAACAGTTTAGCAGAGGTAAATATCCTCAAGGTTTGAACACTAAAAGGGGTTATGAACTCCTTGAAAGCGGATTCGTGGAAATAGAAGAAAAAAGTGGGATTGATATCTCAGACAGGTATTTCTAAAGTGTTTTTGTTCCGTTGAAATGCAAGAGGTAAATATTTAAATCAATGGGTGTTTTCTTAGCGGGTTATGGAGATAAATAAAAAAGAGATACTTTTTAAAAAAGAGATACTTTTTCCTCATGCTAAAATCAGGAAAACACAGGACAGGTTTATTTCTGATGTGATTAAATGTGTTGAAGAAAAAGGGAAGTTGATAGCTCATGTTCCCACTGGGATTGGAAAGACTGCTGCTGTTCTCGGGCCCCTCTTGGCTCATAATATGGATAAGGACCTGAGTATTATTTTTGCCACTCCAAGACACACCCAGCACAGGATTGCCATTGACACAATCAGGATGATTAATGAGAAACATAGAAAGAACATTTGTGCAGTTGATTTTGTGGGGAAAAGATGGATGTGTCCGATGGTTCAGGAAGAAGCAGGCATCAGCAGTTCACAATTTGCGAATTATTGTAAGGAGGTAAGGGAAAAAAGAGAGTGTTATTTTTACAGTAAGTACAAGAGCAAGAAAAATAAAGCTGAAAATTACCTCCTACTCAAGGAATTAAAAAATAAAGGGGCCATACACTGCCAGGACCTGGTTAAGCAGTGCAAGGAGAAGAAAGTTTGTGCTTATGAAGTTGCTTGTGATTTGGCGAGAGATGCCAAAGTTATTATTGTTGATTACCTGCATATATTAAATGGAAGCATTCGCGATAATCTCTTCAAAAAGACAAATAAAACCTTGGCCAAGAGCATTGTTGTTTTTGATGAAGCACATAACCTGCCAAAAAGGTGCAAGGGGCTTTTGAGTGATTCTATTTCCACGAGGGTTGTTGAGCTTGCTGTAAAAGAAGCAAAGAAATTTGGGCATTTGGAGGTTGTTGATGAGCTGGAGAGCATAGGGGGGGTGTTATATGAACTTGGAAGAGGACTTGGATTAAATGAACAGGAGATGGTTGTCAAGAAAGAGGAGTTTGTCAAGAAAATTAAGAATTATGGCGGACTAATGATGCAGTTAGACCTAATTGCTGAAAAAGTGATTGAGGAAAAAGAGAGGAGTTTCTTGGGGTGGGTTGCTGGTTTTTTGAGGAACTGGTTAGGCCCAGAAGAAGGGTTTGTCAGGATATTTGAGAGAATGGTTTTCAAATTTGGGGGCAAGGAAAAAACAGGTCTTAGATTAAATTATCTCTGCCTTGACCCGAGCGTGATTATGAGGCCAGTTATTATGGATTCTCATTGCTTGATTTGTATGTCTGGGACATTGACACCCACATTTATGTATAAAGACCTGCTTGGGTTTCGTGAAGTCAGGGAAGTAGAATATGACAGCCCGTTTCCAAAAGAAAATGTGCTGAACATGATTGTCTCTGGTGTCAGCACCAAGTTTACGCTCAGAAGTGATGAGATGTACAAGAAGATAGGTGAGAAGTGCGCTTCCTTTATTAATAACGTGCCTGGGAATTCTTTTGTGTTTTTTCCAAGTTATGATTTCAGGAACAGGGTGTATAAGAGCTGCAGACATTTACTGGATAAGACTATTTTTTTGGAAGAAAGCGGGATGAACAAGGCAAAAAAGGATGATATATTAAATAAGTTCAGGAATTATAAGGATGTCGGGGCTTGTTTGCTTGGTGTAAGTGCTGGAAGTTTTTCTGAGGGTGTGGACCTGCCTGGAGATGAGTTAAAAGCAGTTGTGGTAGTTGGGATTCCTCTTGCGAGACCTAACCTGGAAACAAATGAGATGATAAAGTATTATGATAAGAAATTTGGAAAGGGACTGGATTATGGATATATTTATCCTGCAATTATCACTGCAATCCAGAATGCCGGAAGATGCATCAGAAGTGAGGAGGACCGAGGAGTGATTGTTTTTATGGATGAGAGATATTCCTGGCAGAAGTATCTGAAATGTTTTCCAAAAGATATGCACATCAGGATGACAAATGAGTCAGAGAAGTTGATTAAAGGGTTTTTTGAAGTGAAGGGCGTATAAATTCTTTAAAGATATTATCTGCTCCGGGTTTTATGTTTGATTCATATATCTTATTTTAACTCATATCGTTTAGCAAAGTCATCTACTCTGATACTTTTCTGCTTAGAAATTTGTTTCATTTTTTCCACAAACTCAGGTCTTAAATCAGGTTCATTTTCCATTTTTGTAAACTCCTTAATTATAAACTATTTAGTTTTTTTGGTTAACTCCTTGTAAAGAACGGGCCAGAGGGTTTTGTAGAATCGCTTTTCCAGACGGATGGAGTGGCCGAAGCCACGGTGCAAAAGCTCTTTTGTGACGATTCCTCCTTTGTGCGGGTGCTTGTGTTGTCTTTTTAGTGGAGAACCAAAGCCGTGCATATAATGAGTGAGTTCGTGTGCCAGTGTCGTGTCAATAATATATTCAGGAACCATCGGATGAGTGAACAATGAGTTAATTGCGATTTCTGTGTTTTCTCCTCTTTTGATTATGTGACCGAACTTGTTTTTCCATTTTCCCTTGAATATTGCTTTTACCTGATTTGGTCTTGACACTTCTGGATAAAGAAGTTTCCATATCTGGTTGAGGCGTTCATTTAACCAGTGATTTGTTCTTAGTGGCGGCTGCATTTTAATTCAGGAGCAAGATGAAAAAATTGAGTATTACTGCAAAACTTACCCAAAGAATGTAGGGGATTAAGAGGTAAGCTGAAGGTTTTGATATTTTTTTAAATTCTATCATAGTGAGCAGAATGAGCATCCATAAAATGATTATATTTATCAATGCGAGAAAAGGAGACCTCAATGTGAAGAAAAAGAAAGACCATAATATGTTTAATGTCAGCTGGGCAATGAACAAGCAGATTGCTTTTTTTGTTTTTGACTTGTTTTTCCATATAAGGTAAAAGGAGATTCCCATCAAGAGGAAGAGGGTTGTCCAGACAGGTGCGAAGAGCCAGTTGGGAGGATTGAAACTTGGCTTGATTATTGATAGATACCAGGTTTTTATTGAAAAAGAATTAAAGAGTGAGCCAATTATCCCTGCCAGCTGACAAAGTAGAATGGCAATTATTAGTTTGAATGAGTTTGACAAGTTCATTGGTTTAGTTTAGAATCTTGATGTTTTTAAATATTTGTTTGTTGAGTTTAGAGTTGGTATCTTATCTGGGTGGAAGATTATTTAAATGTTATTATCTTTGAAACAAACATAAATAAAAACCTTCAGAAGAAAATGAGCAGGATAAATTATTCCAATGGATATGTCGAGGATTTAGTGAATTACATAAGCGGAGTTGTTGGCTTGTTAGTGAATGTGTTTGGAGTGGACTCTGAGCAGTTTCATGAGGTTTACCTGCGGTTATCCAAGAATGGTTTAGATTTGAGATATCATAAGTGTGTTGTGGATATTATCAAAGAAAATCCAAGGAATGCTAATTGTGTGGATAATCTTACTTTTAGTTTTATTACAAGGAACATAGAATGTCCAAACAAAATATTGAACATGTTCAGTATATCACAACAAGCTTATAATGATTTCTTGTGCAGGAGAGATGATTTTGATAAAGAAAAGATGAGGGAATTAGAAAGAAGGATATATGAATTTGATTGTATGATGAATACTATTATGGGGGTTCGGAACGGATTGTTTTGTGTCCCAGATTCCAGAGCATAAATCAAAAGCTTTAAAAAAGGTCTTTTTATGTGTTATTTTAGGTTTATAAATTAGGAGATGTGAGATTCAAAATGGAAATAAAGATTCTTGATGAGAGCAAAGAGAAGATAGAGTTTGAGATTGATGGTGAGGATCATACTCTCTGCAATGCCTTGAGAGATGCCCTCTGGAAAAATCCTAATGTGGAAGTTGCTGCTTATTCAGTTGACCATCCCTTAATTAATAAAGTCAAGATGGTTGTTGCCGTAAGCAAGGGCAATCCCAGGGATGCTCTTTTGAAAGCTGTTGAAATCATTAAAAAAGAGTTCAAGATGATTGGAGCTGAATTTTCTAAGGTTGTATGAGTAAAGTCAAAATGCTGAATGATGAGCAAAAAAGAAGATTGTTGAAGATTGCCCGAGAATCTATTCTTGATCCTGAGTTTTCTATAAGAGAGTTTCCTGAGAAAAGAGGGGTTTTTGTCACCTTGCACAAACCAGATGGTGAACTTAGAGGGTGTATTGGATTTCCAAATGCAGCATATTCCTTGGGTGAGAGTGTTACAAGGGCTTCGAGATTAGCTGCTTATGAGGATTTCAGGTTTGAGCCCTTGAGTAAAGATGAAGAGTTTTTGGTTGAGATTTCTGTTCTTACTGAGCCTGAATTGATTGAGGTCAGGAGTTCTGACGAGTATCTGGACAAGATTGAGATTGGAAAAGACGGGTTGATTATTAAGGGAATTAACGGTTCTGGATTACTGCTCCCACAGGTCGCGAGTGAGTGGAAATGGGATGTAAAGGAGTTCTTGGAGAATTTGTGTGTGAAAGCTGGTTTGAGTAGAGGTGCTTGGAGAGAGATGAAGAACGAGGTTTACAAATTTCAGGCAGAGGTTTTTTCAGAGCAGGTTTAGTTATCTGAATCAAATACCCTGTTGAGGCTTTTGTGAGAAGTACCTGATAAGCTTCCTCTGTCCTGCTTATTCCAACATTCTCCCTCTTTGCCTCAACAATGCGTCCTTGTCTTTTTGTTTTATAACCCTCATTTTCATAAAAGTTTTCTAGTATCATTAAAACATCTTCTTCACTAGTCCACGAGGGATTATCAATTTCCAGAATGCTTGTTTTTTTGTTACCCTTATAATTATGGGAGTGATGGACTGCTCCCTCTTCGAGAGGCAGACTATGATATAACCTGTTTTCCAACCTGTCTAAAATTGAGTCTGGGAAGTAGGTTTGGTTAAATTTCAGAATTGAGTCAACGCTTTTCTTTTCCATATAACAGAGATATGATTAGAAAAGTTTAAATAAGGGTAGGTTGATTGTTATTCTGGAGTATATATATTGGTGAAAGATAATATTGGTGAAAGATAATATTGGTGAAAAGGATATGTTGGAAGGAAGTAGACATATTGAAAAGAAGTGGTGCTAAATTATTTGAAATTTGAGATTCAAAATGACGCAGGCAAAAAACAAGAAGAGCAGAAAAGAGAACGTTGAAAGCGTTGATAATGCAGCTTTTAATGTCGAGGATTATGTTCCTAAGAATTCTGCTGGTGCAGATATTGGTGAAGTTGGGTTTTCTGGAGTAAAGGATATGCCAAGGCCAATGATAGGACCTGATGGAGAGATACATATCCCAGAGGAAGTCAAGAAAAAACTTGAGAAAATCAAGACCGAGCTTGATGAATTTAAAAAGAAATTGCTCAGGGATTACAGGAAGCATATTTCTGGTATTGTCTTATTGCCTCCCAGAAAAGAAGGACTTGATGGGGAAAAACTTGATGAAAACAGGATGTATGTTTTGGTTCTTTATGATGATTATGGTATTGAAAAATTAGAGGATAAGTTTAATCTTAGGAAAAAAATGCAGAAGTCAGCTGATGGCTTTGCCAAAGATATAAACAAGAATCTTGTTGTTGAATTGATGAGCTTGTATGAATTAAGAGAGAATTGCTTTGACGGCAAGTGGGATATCTTGAGGCACCTTGCTATTGGAGGTCATGTTTATGACCCCCGAGACTGGCTTGCTGCGATAAAAGTTGCTGAAGTTCATAAACAAATGGTTACTGAAAAGTTCGAAAGATATATTGTCAGTTATATTGCTGTTGGCAGCTTGTTTAGGGACGAGAAATCAAATGACATTGATGTTATCATTGTTGTAGATGACACTGATGTCAAGAGGATGCCTAGAATGGAACTCAGGGACAGATTAAGGGCCATCATAATACAGCAGAGTTTTGAGGCTGTGAGACTGACTGGTGTCAAAAAACAGTTCCATATCCAAGCTTATATCCTGACTGATTTTTGGGAATCCCTGAAAGATGCACATCCTGTTATTTTTACCATGCTGAGAGATGGTGTTCCTCTTTATGATAGGGGGGTGTTTATGGCGTGGAAGCTTCTCCTGAAGCAGGGAAGAATAAGGCCAAGTGCCGAATTTATTGATATGCAGATGAGTATTGGTGAAAAGCTTATTGAGAGGACCAGATTCAAGCTTTTGAGTGTTGTGAGTGAGGAACTATATTATGCCCTTCTTAATCCTGCACAAGCAGCATTGATGCTGTATGGTGCGAATCCGCCGACCCCAAGAGAGACAATAAAACTGCTCAGGGAAATATTTGTCAAGAAAGAGAAATACTTTAGTGAGAAATATGTCAAAACACTTGAGGAAGTATTCAAGTATTATAAGGATATAGAGCACGGACGTGTCAAAGATGTCAAAGGCGCTGAGATAGACAGGTTATTGGATGATGCAAAAGAATATCTGAAGAAGCTTGACCTGATATTCAAGAAGCTGCAGAAGAAAAGGGACAGGGAAAAAATAAAAACAATTTATGATGATGCAATAAAAGCAACAAGAGATGTTTTGAATATTCTTGGTGAGAAAGGTGAGTTGTTAGCTGCATTCAGGAGAGCTGTCAATAAGAAAGAACTGCCTAAGAACTCTTATGAAGTCTTGAAGAGAATTGAGAAGATGAAGAGCGGAAAATTAAAGAAAGGAGAAATGGACCAAGTTATGAGAGATGCAAGAATATTTATCAGGGATATGACGGAGTTAGTCCAGAGAAAAAGAATGGGTGATATTGGGAAGGCGAGAGTAAGATTCAAGCATAATGAAAAATTTGGAGAGTTGTATCTTTTTGATAAGAAGGCATTTTTGATTGACGATTCAGGAGAAAAAGAGAGGGAGTACAGCAAGGCAGGTATTGGTGCTGATGGGAGTCTTAAGAATATTGTCAGAAGCAACATTTCTGAGTTTGAGGAAGAGCTGTCAAAAGCAAAGATATCCGAGAATGTGAGCATAAAAGAAAAGACGATTGAGAGCTTGAAAAAATTGTTTGGTGAGAATGTGGAGATTTTAATCGGGTATTAGTTTTTT
>JAHJQH010000085.1 GCA_018819375.1 Nanobdellota archaeon | reverse complement strand
CTTCCAACCATAAAAACCCACGGACACACTAAAATAACAGGTTCAATAAAAAACGCATTTGGAGGTTTGATAACAACAAGGAGGCATCATTCACATAAGATTATCGACGAAATTCTTGTTGACCTTCTAAAAATCCAAAAAGAAATTCATCCAAGCATCTTCACAATAACAGATGGAACAGTTTCAGGAAATGGTGCAGGTCCGAGAACAATGAAGCCAGTCACAACCAATCTGATTCTCGCATCAGATGACCCAGTTGCAATAGATGCAGTCTCAGCAAGAATAATGGGGTTTAACCCATTAAAAATCAAGTTCCTCAGGTTAGCCCACGACCAAAACCTTGGAATTGCAGACCTAAAACAAATAGACATAATAGGAGACAAACCACCTTCCCACAACTTCACGACAAAAAAGTCGCCAGTAGTTTATTTTGACCAGATACTCCGCAAGAAATATCCTCTTATGGAACCACTGCTTTTCCACACCCCCATATTCAACCTCTGCATTCTCGCAAGTGCCCTGTATCACGATTATGTCTGGTATCCAACAATAGGCAAAGCAAGAATAAGGAAATTTTCAAAAACCCCCTGGGGAAAGCTGTTCAGGACTTACAATTAATAAGCCCAAAGAGATATAAATTTTTCCTACCATCTAAAAAGATATGAAAATAGAGTCACACATCCACACAAGGTATTCAAAAGATTCAATTCTAAAGATTCAGGAAATCAAGGAAGTGATGAAAAGGAATAACATAATACCCATAATCACTGACCACGACACCATAAAAGGAGCACTAAAATATAAGGAGCTCTACAAAGAGTGCATAGTAGGAGAAGAAATAACAACAACAGAAGGTGAAATCATAGGTCTGTTCCTAAAAGAAAAAATCAAACCAGGATTAAGCCCAGAAGAAACAGCAGGAAAAATAAGGGAACAAGGTGGTTTGGTTTACATCCCGCACCCTTTCGATGGCATCAGGAAAAATGTGTTAAAGCAGTCAAATCTTGAGATAATAAAACCAGACATTATGGAAACATTCAACAGGCGCTCAATGAACAGTAGAGGTGACGCAAAAACGCAGGAATACGCAATTAGCAATAAGATTCCGCAAATAGCAGCAAGTGATGCACACACCAGATTCGACCTCGCAAAAACCTTTAACATCCTCCCAACTTTCACAAAAAAGGATTTGGATTCTCCAAGGAAATTTCTGCAGGCATTAAAATCAGCTCAGCAGGTCACATCAAAAAGAACCCCTTTCTACATCCACATCTACGGAAGAATCATCCTGATTCTAAAAAAGCTCGAGATTTTGTAATTATTTCTCTTTTACCAGATGGTATAAACGATGATATGATTTTATTTTCCTAATTGGGATCGTACTTGTTTCAAGAACCAGCCCAGTTTCCAAATCCACTTTAGTCCCAACAACCAGTTCAGGGGATTCTGGCTTATCGCTTCTAAAAATCCCAAGCACAGGGCAATCAATTTCTAAGGTTTTATTTTCAAGGGAGTCGTAAACAATCTTATGACTATGATTAAAACTATGCTTCCTTATTTCCTCAAGAGGGTTATCTATCTTTTTATGATCCCAAAACCTATGATCAACATCCATCAAACCAGATGTAAGAGCATAATCCTCAAGAACCTTCAAAGTTTTTTCACCACACCCCATTGCTACTGACCCTGAAAATTCAAAATTCGGATTTTTAAAAACATCAAGGATGTGTTTATTTAATGATTTTCCTTCTAAAAAGGATTTTGATCCTTTTGCATCAATCAAATTTCTGCTTTCTTCAGTCCCGAACATATAAAACAACGATTCCATCCCCTCAACAGCAAGAGTATATTTTCTTTTAGTTCCAGCAACTTTTCTAAGCAAGTTAAAATCAATAGGTCCTTCTAAAATTTGATTTCTGTCTTTAGGTCTCCTCTCTGGGGGTATATCCACTAAAGTAGAGAAGGGGAAAACTTTGGATCGATCAGTAATAATCTCTTTCGATTGAAGATACTCAACCATAACATTAAAAGATTTACCTCTCAGCACAACCCATCCATTAGCCTCTTTTCTATTAACTCTTTTCTCAAGAGCTCTTAATAGATGCATATTTGTGATTTCACCAGAATGGTCTCTATCAAGACAACGATAAACTTGATTCATTACCATAGTGTAAAGGTTTTTAGTTCCAGAAAGATTTCTAAGCAGTTCTTCATCAACAGGTTCTTCTAAAATATCATCAATTTCCATACTAATAAGTGTTTATTACTTCTTTATAAATTCTTCGATTTAATTGCCACTCTAAAGTGAATATAAGCAACACCTGAACTCTAAACTCAAAACCATTATTCTCCCAACCCTCCTTCAAAATACTCGCAACCCTCAGCCCAGAAAGTGCCAGAAACCAGAACATTGGTGTCTAAGGTAATCCTCACCCTTTCTTCCTTAGTTTGTGTATAAGTGCAGTCACTTCAGGTTCTTTGATTTTCTTTTTGGATTCTCTCAAAGGTCTTGTCAACTGTTCAAAAGTTTGCGGGTTTACTTTCTTAATCAAAAGTGTGCCTTGCTCTAAACAAAACAAAACTTTCTGACCTTCTTT
>JAHJQH010000084.1 GCA_018819375.1 Nanobdellota archaeon | reverse complement strand
TTGGTGTGGTTTGTTGTTTTTCTCCCGAAGTTGCCTTTTTCCTCATCGCGAGCGTCAGCGAGCACAGCGGGCTGCAAGCCCTCTTCCGTGGGCGCAGGTTCGCGCCATGCCAGAGGTTCCTGGCATCCGAAGTTGCCTTTTCTAATGGTGCTGTTTTATTTGCCATTTTTCAAAATCTTCCAATAACCTCCTTTATCAAGTCCTATATGTTCTAATAACCCCTTATCTTTCAATTTTTGGATATTGTATTCAACTGATTTCTTTGATAATTTTCCTTTTTGCCGTATCTGTTCCTTGCTTATTTTTGGATTTTCTTTTATCAACGAAATTATGGTTTCTCCTTTTTCTGAGGTGATTTCTACCCCCTTTTCTACCCCCCTCTTCGTAATGCTTTTAGCTCTCATAAAACAAATATTAAACCAATCACTGGTAATGTTAAATTTTAATCCTAATTTATAACTCCCCATAGATTGCTCCATCCTCTTAATGCCGGAACCAACTTTTTCAACCAAACCCATTCTTTGAAGCAAACCAAACAAAAGGTTGTTTCTCGACAAACTTTTTTTGCCCAAATCCTTTTTTGTGATTCCTTTTACTAATCCTCCGGGGTTGGTTATCTCAACCCTATTAGAAAATATTTCCACCAAAATGTTTGCATTTGAAAAATAATCTCTATGCGAAATGGCATTAAGCAATGCTTCTCTTAAAGCATCTTCAGGCAACTCCAGTTTCTCTTCCCTCGGACCGCCCCTTATGATAAACTCCGTGTTTAGATGGGACTGCAAGTAAAAAAAAGCATTTTGAAAATTAGAATTTAAATCTG
The DNA here is from genome assembly GCA_018819375.1 of Nanobdellota archaeon. Classification (GTDB taxonomy): domain Archaea; phylum Nanobdellota; class Nanobdellia; order SCGC-AAA011-G17; family GW2011-AR20; genus JAHJQH01. The sequence goes on along the minus strand of JAHJQH010000084.1, from coordinate 5,022 downwards.
TGTTAAATTCCTTTCTGTCGAGAATTTTATATTTTGTTCTACCTTGATATAAAACACAGGTTATTGTTGCACTCATAAAAAATTTGGTTATCTTATGGCAAAACAACAACACCCCCGCATTCTTAAGATACTCCTGCTTTAGGAGAGATAAGTTCTCCAAAATTTCTTTTTTCCCGATTACCGGGCTTATTTTTGAGTTATTCAAAAATTCTCTGAATTTATGTTTATTGAAATCATTTTCTAAATCAAAATCAAAAGCTTTAAATATCTCACTAACCTTTTTTTCCATTAGTGAATATAACATGGCAAACATATCCGTATCCATACCACAAGATGTTAAGGAGATTATGAACCAATCCAAATTAATCAATTGGTCCAAAGTAGTTAGAATTGCTATATTAAAGAAAGCACATGAATTAGCATTCTTAAAATCATTTGCATCTGAAAGTGAATTAACTGAAAAAGATGCTCTTGAACTTGGTAAAAAAGTGAACAAAGAGGTTTCTAAGAAATACAGGGGCATGATGTAGGTGTTGTTAGTATTAGATGCTAACATATTATTCTCTGCTGTTATAAAAAATGGCAAAACCGCTGAATTATTAACTTCTGATAAACTTGATCTCATAACTCCTGAATTCATCCTTTCTGAATTTTCCAAATACAAGCAAGAGTTATTAATAAAAACACATCGCTCACCAGAAGAATTTGCTAAATTTCTCTTAATAATCCAGGATAAAGTAGATATAATCCCCTCTTTGGAGTCAAAACCATTTTTAAAACAAGCTGAATCTTTAAGCCCAGATCCCAAGGATTTGCAATATTTTGCTGTAGCACTAAAATATAATTGTGCAATCTGGTCTAATGACAAGATATTGAAGGAACAGAAAGGGATTAAAGTATTTTCAACTTCAGAATTAGCCAATGAATTAAAATCGTGATTAATCACTTCAATATTCTCCTTTTTTATGAAATATTTTTTATTCACCATTTTTGCCTCTCCCGAAGTTGCCTTTTCCATCTCCAAATCCGCCGATGTTGCAAAACATTTATAAGGGGGTTTAACTATGCAATCCTTTATGGCGCAGATAACCATAACAATCCCAGAGGAATTGAAACAAGACCTGAACCTCATTTCCAAAGAAGGATGGTCTTCATTAGCAAGGAATCTCTTGAAAAAGGAAATTGAAAGATTATCTTTCCTAAAATCCGCGGTGTCTAACTCAAAATTTACTGAGAAAGATGTAAATGAACTTTCTGACAAGGTTAATGAATCCCTTTCTAAAAGGTTTAAATCCTCTGTTGCAGGGTGATATCTTATGAAGATTGTTGTTGATGCAAATGTTATCTTCTCTGCTTTACTGAGTAAAAGAGGGACTTTTGATATATTCTTTATTAATAAGGTCCTCAATAAATTTGAATTTATAGCTCCAGAATTCCTTCTTATTGAGATAAACAAGCATTTTAATGAGATTCTCAAGAGAAGTAAATTATCCTCAATTGAGATTCTTGGATTATTCAAATTTCTTAAGGAAGAACTAGATTTTATTCCTTTTTCAGAATTTAACAGCTTCTTGGATAAAGCACTTGATTTAACAAGAGAACATGAGAAAGATGTACAATATTTCTCATTAGCACTGAAGACAGGTTGTCCTATCTGGTCTAATGAAAAGAGATTCAAGAAACAATCCTCAATCCAAATCTTAGATACTTCTGAAATGTTAAGACTATTGTTTAGTTCATAACATTCACTATTCTCTTCAACCATCCCTGATAACCTGCGTTTATCCATCACTTCTCACCTCTTTCTTTCCAGATGTTGCTCCTTTACCTGACATATTCCACCTCTTTTTCCCCCGATATTGCCGATATTGCCGATAAATCATATTTTCTGCCTTTTTTACCTGACATATTCCACCTCTTTTTCTCCCGATGTTGCCATCCCGAATGGTGCTGTTTTATTTGCCATTTTTCAAAATCTTCCAATAACCTCCTTTTGCGCCCCCTTCTCTTTCCAAAATCCCTTCTGATTTCAACTTGGCAATGTTCTTCTCAACAGCCCTTGTGCTTAATCCTAGCATTCCCGCAATCTCGGGAATTGAAACCTGTTTGTTCTCTTTGATTATCTTAAGTATTCTCACCGAACTTTTCACCGAACTTTTCACCGAACTTTTCACCGAACTTTTGTTTAGCTTAAAAGTTGAAATAAAGTAACCATTTGCCTCAATTTTGAAATTCACGCTACCATGTTTTTTACATTCTTCCCTCATTCTTTTTATTCCAGTGCCCATTTTCTCAACGAGGTGAATCCTATGGAACAAATCTGCAATAAGGGGGTTTCTTCTGACAGCAAACTTTCCAAGGTCTTTTTTTGTTAGTGGCTTCATCAACCCACCTACATTAGCTATAGAAATCCTATCATCAAAAATATCAATTTGGACATTGGCGCCCTTTTCATTATAGTCTCTATGCATTACAGCATTCAGAACAGCCTCTCTTATTGCTTCAACAGGGTACTCCGGGATATCTTTTCTATACAACCCTTTTATCTCGTATCCCAGCTTAGTATTTCTTTTAACAAAATCAACAGCGTTTTCAACTTGTGAAACTAAATCTCCTTCAAAATCTTTCCTGTCTATAACATTAACTTTATCAAAACCCTTGTATCGGGCACATGTGATATAAGCATTTATGATAACTCCTTTAGGATTTTTTGTGAAAAATAAAACCCCCGCATTATTCAAAAAACCTCGTTCATCAATTGCCCCAAGATTGAATAATGTTGGTTTGTCACTTGTTGACTTGATTCCTGCTTTTTTAAGAAATTCTACAATCAACTCCTTATCAAATCCAGTATGTTGTGTTATTTTCTCATCAAACCTTATATCTCCCTGAGAAATAATAAACTCCTTAATCTCTCTCGTGCTCATCTTTTGGCAGTTTGGGCCTTGTCTTAAATAAAATCCAGAGGAGCACTTGTATGGTTTATCCCTTCCTTCATTCACATACACCACCAAAACCCTTCCAACCTCCTCCATCATTATCCTAATCCCAGGATCGCAATTCCTTGCCAAATCCTGTATCTGAGATTTTATTTTATTGGTTATATCAACACCTTTTACTTTACCATTATCATCCACACCCAAGAAAATTCTTCCTCCTTCAGAATTAGCAAAAGCTACAATCTCCTTGGAGAGGGATTTATCAAAAGATTCTTTAAACTCTATCTTTAATCCTTCACCTTCCTGCAAAACAAATTCAAGTTCTTTTTTATTCACCAATCTTCACACCTCTTTTCCTTAATTCCTGCACAATCAGGCTCTTCACATACTCAGTTTTTTTCACTCCAATGGAATCAGCAATCTTCCCAACTATATCATCCATCTTCTCACTTACCTTAACTCGTATCTCTTGTGTCATTTTCTAACTAACACGCCTTCTCTCAAAGTTGCCTCACCAAAATCTTTATATATCCCAAAATCATCTTTTCCATTTATGAAAAAACAAAAAAAGTCCTGGAAGCAATTAGTAGCTGAAATAGAGGAAAAAAAGAAAGACCCGCAGTTTATCAGGGCAGTTAGGGAATTTATCAAGTTAACCACCTCTTAAATTTGTTATAATCAATCAGATTTGGTGTTCTTAATCTTTTAACATCATTAATCAGTTTGTATGCCCTAATTGCATTTTCATTAAACATTGTTTTCTCATCATTACTTACCACAATATCTAAATTATTCAGGGAAGCACACGCAATTATTATCAAATCATTCAGAATATCCTTTTCTTTTCTAATCCCCCCAATCTCCCTATAAGCCAAATAATAATCTTTTGCAATACTAAGGATTTCTTTATTCAAAACATAATCTTGTTTCACTATGTTGTCATATAAGCTTAACAAGGATACTCTTAATCCTCTTTTCTCAACTCTGATCTTCTTGGGGGTGTTCCTTAACTCTTTTCTGATTATGTCAAGACCATAAATTTTCATATTAGAATTTTTTATGTTTTTAATAACAAGGAAAGTATTTGAATCTATTATGATTTCTCCATACACATTCGTATCTAATAAAACCCTTAACATTTCATCTTCCTAAATTTTCCTGTTTCATCCATCTTCTCACTTACTTTCACCCGTATCTCTTGTGTCATTTTTAAGTATCAATCAGGTATCAATCAAGGATTCATCAGGGATTCCTCTGCATCTCAAATCTTCAATAACCAAGCTCTTCACATACTCTGTTTTCTTAGACCCAATCTCTTCAGAAACCTTTTGTAGAATCCCATCTAATTCATCACTAATCTTGACCCGTATCTCATCCCCCATCCTTAAAACAGCCTCTTTTTAAACTCCTTTTAATACTCCATTATTGATAGTCGGGTATTATCAGGGATTAATCAGGTATTAATCAGGGATTAACTTCTATAAATATCTTTCGGTTTTACAAAGCACATTTCAGGTGCTAACAAATCATATAAACCTCAGAAATAACAAAACCATATGATCGAAAAATACTATCTTGACATCTCGATATGGATTGATATTTACGAAGATAGAAAGGGTTACAATAACAAGCCATTAGGAGAATATGCCCTAAAACTCCTGTGTTTCATACGGTCAAAAAACAAAATCTTGGTGATTTCAGAACTTCTAATTAAGGAATTAGAGAAATTTTATTCAATCGAAGAAATCAACGGAATGTTAACCCCTTTTCAAGATATTCTCCAAAAAATAAAAGTAACAAAAAAACAATTGGAACAAGCAAATGAAATCTCCAGACAAAGAAACCTGCCTCCTGGAGATGTCCTCCACGCAATTTTATCGAGGGAAAACAACCTTATTTTAGTAACAAGAGATAAACACTTCAACCAATTACAAGACATCACCAAACACCACAACCCACAACTCACAATCCCACACTTCAAAAAAACAATCACACAGATACCAACAACTCCCTAACGCAATCCTACACTTCAAAAAAAGATTGCTTCACTAACGACCAAAAATCCCATAATCACAAAGCCCAA
>JAHJQH010000083.1 GCA_018819375.1 Nanobdellota archaeon | reverse complement strand
TTGGTGTGGTTTGTTGTTTTTCTCCCGAAGTTGCCTTTTTCCTCATCGCGAGCGTCAGCGAGCACAGCGGGCTGCAAGCCCTCTTCCGTGGGCGCAGGTTCGCGCCATGCCAGAGGTTCCTGGCATCCGAAGTTGCCTTTTTTGTTTTCTTTCGTATCACCACACTTCTCAAACAAAATGCAAGATTTTCCATCATTAGATTCCTGCTCAAACCCAGCACCTTTTCCATCACTAGAATAGAAAGCTTTATATACATCAACACAATTGTGTGTATCTACACAAGGAGGAGTCAAAATGAAAAGAGTTACATTTTCAATATCCAAAGAACTTAAAAAAAGATTAGACAAACATTTAGATATATCTTGGTCTGAAGTAATTAAACAAGGAATAAAAGAGAAATTATCTAAATTAGAGAAATTTGAAGAACTTGAAAATAAAGGGGTGATATAAATGCCAAGCATTATGGTTTCAATGGAAGATGAATTAAAAGAAAGACTGGATAGATTTTCAATAATTAACTGGTCTGCTGTTGCAAGAGAAGTATCTCTTAAAAAAGAAATATTTGAAACATACATTAAAACAGGAGCTATTTCTGATGAAGACTGGAGGTTTTGTGAGAAGATTGATTGGCATCCTGTTGACGAGCTTCCTTTAAAAGAAGAGTTCATAAAAGAGCTAGAGTCTGCAAAAAAAGAACAATCAATTAAACTCAAATCTGTTTCAGACATATTTGAATAATCAAAATGGATTATGCGAGTGAAATCAAACCCATTTGTAAAAGAAGCCTTAGCAAATTTTGCAAAAAGAATCCTGTCCTGAGAAAAGTTCTCACTAACAAAATAAATGAAATCCTTAGCAACCCTTTTCATTATAAACCCTTGAGCCATGACTTTTCTGGAGAGAGAAGGGTCCATATTCTCAAAAGTTATGTCTTGGTCTTTAGAATAGACCACATCAGAAGAATAGTAATCTTTATCAGATTTAGGCATCATGATAAGGCTTATAAAAGATGATTTATTCTCACTAACTGGATTTTTTACTGGAACAGCAATCCTATCTCCTTCTTTTAATTCTGCAACTTTTATCCATTCACTATCTTCTTCATCCTCTTTTCCTTCTTTTTGAGTAAGGGTTAAGTATGGATGGTTTCCAGTAGTGTTAATTGCCCTGCCGCTTTTGGTGGTAAGTTCATAAATTGGCTTGATGCCCATATCCAAAAGCCCAAGAATCTTTGCAGGTTGGAGTTTTCCGCTGGTTTGGTTAAGTGAGAGTATGTATTCTGTGCCATCACCTTTTATATCTTTTATTGGGATTTTTTTGATTTTGAAATTATTATCTTCAGTATTGATATTGGTTTTATGCTCTTTTTCAATATTGGAATTGTAGTTTTCTTCAACAATATTGGAATTGTAGTTTTTTTCAATCTTGGTTTTATGCTCTTTTTCAACATCAGGAGAGGGGTTTTCATTTTCATCTTCAGGCAGCGGGGGGTTTTCATTTTCAGCTTCAGGCAGCGGGGGGTTTTCATCTTCATTTTCATCTTCAGGCAGCGGGGGGTTTTCATTTTCATCTTCAGGTAATGCATATTGGTATTGGTATTGCTGGCAGTGGTATTGCTGGCAGTGGTATTGCTGGCAGTGGTATTGCTGGCAGTGGTATTGCTGGCAGTTTTCAGTAATTGGGTGACGGATATTGCTAGCAGTTTGGGTGACGGATATTGCTAAGGTTTCTTGTTGGGTTGGGGGGGTTTGACCTGGGCTTGTGGTTTTGAGGTCGTTTTGGTCTCCTTGGGTTTTTGGGATTTCGTCATCCACCACCGCCGCCTCTACCTCAACATCCACATCACTCGCCACCTCAACATCCTCCACCAACCTCACATCCTCCATAAACTCAACAATACTCAGCAATGTATCTCCCGCAACACATTGCCCTTCCACAACCACATTTCCCGTGAAATTTCCCGTCCCCACAACCGCCAGTTTCTGCTGAGGTTTCGTCGTCCCGATGCCGACGTTGCC
>JAHJQH010000015.1 GCA_018819375.1 Nanobdellota archaeon | reverse complement strand
TCTTGTATGAAAACATCAGCATAAACAGAACTTATGTCTTCCTTTCCCCAGCTTGACACTGTTATCTCTGGTATGAACAAGGTATTTTCATTGATATTTGGAGCATGCAATTTAGCTTCTATGTATTTCCCATCATACAAAACCCTCACACACACTCTTGCTTTTGCAGAAGTCCTTGCCATTATCTTGATTCCTTCTCCTTCAACACTCTCAGGAAACATTTCTGTTACTCCAACACCTGCACAGTGTTTTCCAGCACCAAGTTCACTTTCGCTGTTAGGGAGTTTGAGAACAGCCCTGAAACTGGGAGTTCCGCCTCTTGTCTTGTCAAAAATTAGATACCTCGGCTCAACCCACATATATTTTGCCAATTCTTCCACAACAAATGCCTCATACTGGTCAACTTCTCCATTAGTAACTACGACACCATAAGAGAATTCTCTCTCAAGTCCAGGTTCAAATTCAAGCATAACATCCAGCTGATTTCCCAAAATACCAACACCAGAACTTTCCTTTATCACAAGTAAAAAAAATAACAAGCTAATAATAACTAACAACACACCTCTCTTTCCATTTATCATATGAATCAATTAATCTTCTTGATATATAAATCTTTTCAACAACGGCCTTGGTGCAGTCATAAATTTGCTTCGACAATAAGCAAAACCTCTTTAATCATTGTTCCTATTTTTTAACCTTATTACTTTCTTTCTCTGGTGCGTTCCTCATTCTAAAGAAAGGGTCAATTACAAAAGTTTCAGAGCAGGAATTACATTTATATCCCTGTATTTTCCCTCTGTTCTCTGTTTTCCTCTTGCTCCATTTGATTATATCTTTGCTTTTGCAGTGAGGAAATTTTAGTTTTGTTTTCATAGTCTATTTAGATACCTAAAAGTATATATAAGTGTTTCGGTATCTAAAAAGTGTATTATTGAACACCATAATCTTTATAAAGAATTAGATACCTAAATTGAGTATGCGTTTATTATCTCAAATAAGTAGGGAGTATAATGGAAAGAAGTATGAAAAATTTTGGGTTGTTATATCTAATAAATTGATAGAAAAATTGGGTTGGAAAAAAGGTCAAAACCTAAAAGTGGAAGTTAAGAGGAATAAATTAATAATTGAAAAATGAAAAAGATAGATTTATTTAAAAATAAGGTTATCTGTGGGGATTGTATAGAACTAATGAGGGAAATGCCTGGGAAAAGTGTTGATGTTATTATTACTTCCCCACCTTATAACATAGGGGTTAAATATAACTCCCACAAGGATAATATGCCTTTTGAAGAATATCTTGATTGGATGGAAAGGTTTGGAAAAGAATGCTTTAGAATTCTTAAAGAAGATGGTTCTTTCTTTTTTAATATAGGGGATAAACCTTCAGATGAGTTACGTTCTCTTAAAGTTGCAGAAAGAATAAATAAAAGTTTCAAAATACAGAATACTATTAATTGGGTTAAATCAATAGCTGTTCCTGAAGAAAATGTAAATATCGGACATTACAAGCCTGTGAATAGTAAAAGATATTTAAATAATGGGCATGAGTTTATTTTTCACTTTACAAAAAAAGGGAATGTTGAAATTGATAAATTAAGTATTGGTGTTCCATATCAAGACAAAAGCAATATAGGAAGATGGGGTCATGCAAAGAAAGATTTGAGAGATAGAGGAGATATGTGGTTTATCCCTTATGAGACCGTTAATGGTAACAAACCTCATCCAGCCATGTTTCCCGTAAAACTTCCTGAGATGTGTATTAAACTACATGGATTAAAAAAAGGAAGAAAGTTAGTTGTTTTAGACCCTTTTTTAGGGGCAGGTTCAACAGCGTTAGCTTCTAAAAGATTAGGGTGTGATTATATTGGGGTTGAGATTGATAAAAAGTATTGTAAACTCTCTCAGAATCTTCTTTCTGAAACAAGTTTAAAAAATTGGACTAAGAATGGATAACTATCGCTTTCTCTTGACCTTCTTTGTTTAATGACCTTATTTGAGTACCTTCTTTTGCAGGGTTGAAATATCTATCTCTTGAATCAAGAACCCTTATCTGAAACAATTGTTTATCTTCAGGGAGAGCATTAACCATCAAGATTTTAACTTTTTCTAAGAGATTCACTTTATTAACACTAATCCCTTGTTTTGTTCTATTGGTTTTTAGTTCCCACCTTTCACCTTCATAAGAAAAATCGGAGATATTATCTTTTGCTTTATCAAATTTATCAAATTTTTTTAATTGTTGTAATATTCCGTCATGGAAAATTGTAGATCTTGCTCCCTTAGGCATCCCAATTTCCATAGAATCAAAGGCAAAATCATTTAGCTTCTTAATATTTTCCATCGTAATATCAACTGCCTTTTTAACAGAATCTATAAAGTGTTGGTCTAAATCTTCTTTTTTCATACATCAAATAAAGAAATCAACATATTTAATTCTTTCTACCAACCGCTTACGCACCAGAGTATCACCTTCTTAACCCCCCATTTTTATCAATCCCCAAAAGATTTCAAGATTAAGTCAGGATTTTAAGATACTAAGAACAACCAAGATAATCAAATACCAATAATAACCAAGATACCAATAATCAAATACCAATAATAACCAAGATAATCAAATACCAATAATAACCAAGATAATCAAATACCAATAATAACCAAGATAATCAAGATACCAATAACAATCAAAGAGTAGAGAAGCTTCAAAAGTCAGGAAGTCATAAGAATAACCAAAACATCATAATAATAATCAGGGGGTCATAGAAGCTTCAAAAGTAAATAAGACTCCTTTTGTACCATATGCATCAGAAGGAATTGTTAAGTTCACATTAAAGTTTATGCTGTCTGCAGGAGACCTGGCAGTCAGGTTTCCACAGATACTCGCATTTAGGTTGTTGGTGGTTATATTTCCGGTGGTGGTCTGATCTACCGCTGTCCAGGCTGTGACTTCATTATTACAGGAATTTGATTCATTATCTGAACTCTTAAACTCAAATCTTGGGTTTGTCCCGCCAACCCAAGAAGTTACATTCTGCGCCATGTTAAAAGTGACATTTATGTCTGTGTTCCCTATGTTCTCCACGACAATGCCAGCAGCTTCCACGCTTCCAGCACTCCATCCAGTTGCTGTTCCATCCTCACTATTCAAGCAGGCATAATCGTGACTGCCTGCAGTAACATAACCAGTGCCAAAATTTATGTCAGGATAAGTGAGATTTAATGATATCTGTGACGAGATTGTAACATTAACTTCACCCAAAGTTCCAAATCCGCTTATCACAGGGATTCCCAAGACTTTTCCAAGTTCT
>JAHJQH010000082.1 GCA_018819375.1 Nanobdellota archaeon | reverse complement strand
TTTTCGTAAAATTTAAATAGGGATATGAATAAATATTCTTTATGGTGCGCCCAAGATTATGCAGGAGGGTTCAGTTTAACCCAGACATAACTTACTTCAAGCCTCGTGGAATATCCTTAAAGGAGCTGGAGGAAGTTATACTTTCTATTGACGAGTTTGAAGCTGTAAGATTAAAAGACCTGGAATCCCTTGACCAGGAAAAAGCCGCAAAAAAGATGAACATTTCCCAGCCCACCTTCAACAGGATTCTCCATTCAGCAAGAAAAAAAATATCAGACGCTTTAATAAACAGCAAGGCAATAAGGATTCAGGGAGGCAACTTCAAGCTTATGAACCCGCCGATAGGCAAGAGAAGGAGGATTAGGGGATTTGGAATCAGGAGCACAGAAATCAGGCGAGCATTAAATTAATAAACCACACAACAAAAACACAACCTAGCAACAAAAACACAAAAATGAAAAAATATCTGCTCACAAAAAAACCAAGAACTACTCTCTCACTTATCACACTTATCATCACACTAACATTCTTGTTATTCCTAAGCATAATTCTCACTCAAACAGCAACTATTCAAACAGCAGCTGCACAAACAACTGACACAACACAAACAGAAAATCTTAATTCACAAACCACTTTACCACAAGACACCTTATCTCCTCCTGCCAGCCCAACTTCCTGCATCTATTACTTTTATGGGAATGGGTGCCAGTATTGCGAGAAAGTAAAACCCGTCCTAAATGACCTGCAATCAAGATACCCTAATTTAGAACTTCACAAATTTGAAATTTACCACGACAAGGAAAACTCCAAGCTTCTCAATAATTTTCTTGATTCTTATGATTACCAGGGGCAAAGAGGCATTCCTGCCTTATTTATCGCAGACAAGTATTTCTTGGGAGACAAGCCAATAATAGAAAATCTGGAAAAAGAGCTCCTTGATAATCCAGATGCAGTTTGCCCCAAGATTAATGGGCAGGGCACAGGAATAACAGGCAACACCTCCCCAATGACAAGATTAACATTCACGTCTTTCATAGCAATTGCAGGAGCAGCCATAGTGGATTCCATCAACCCCTGCGCAATCGCGGTTCTTCTGATACTTCTCACCTCGCTGTTCCTGATTGGAAAGCCAAAAAAAGCATTAAGCTCAGGACTTGCCTTCACACTCTCAATTTTCCTTATGTATTTCCTGATTGGTCTCGGCCTTATCACTTTATTCAAGGGTATAAGTTCAGTCTGGTCGTACGCAGCAAGAATCTTGAGAATCTTCATTGGATTCTTTGCAATTGGAATCGGCCTTGCAAATCTCAAGGATTTCTTCTGGTATGGAAAAGGATTTACCACAGAAATCCCCTTGAAATGGAGACCAATATTAAAGAGAATGCTTCACAAGGTAACATCACCAAAAGGCGCATTCATAATTGGAATATTTGTGACTGCTTTTGAACTTCCCTGCACAGGAGGACCTTATTTCTTTGTAACAGGTTTTCTTGCAAATCAAGTCAGTTACGCAGCAATAATCCCAATTCTCCTTTTCTACAACTTCATTTTCGTCCTGCCCCTCCTGATACTGAATTTTGCATTCTTCTTTGGTCTCACAACAATCGAAAAAACAGAAAGATGGAGGCAGAGAAACATAAGACTCCTCCACCTGATTGCAGGAATGATTATGCTCGGTTTGGGCATTATGGTGTTTTTTGTCTAAAATGTATATTAAAAAAAAGGAAAAAAGAGAATTTTATCATCAGCCAATAGAAAAAGTAATCAAATATTTCTCTTCAAGCCCAAAAGGGCTCTCGCAAAAAGAAGCCATAAAAAGACTGGAACACTATGGTCTTAATGAAATCCCTGAAAAAAGAAAGAAGAATCCATTCCTGATATTCCTAAAACAACTTCACAGCATTATGATTTATATCCTGCTTGTTGCAGCAGCAATCTCATTCTTTCTTCACCACATTGTTGATGTGTATGTTATTCTTGCAGTAATACTTGTTAATACATTAGTGGGTTTTTCTCAGGAATACAAAGCAGAAAAAGCAATAAGGGCACTGAAGAAGATGATAATCCCCCACGCAAAAGTTTACAGGGACAATAATCTGAATCTAATACCTGCAAAAGAACTTGTTCCAGGAGATGTAATTCTCCTTGAAGAAGGTGACAGCATCCCTGCTGATGCCAGGTTAATTTCATTAAACCGATTCAACACCACTGAATCATCTTTGACAGGAGAATCCTTTCCTGTTGAGAAAGACCTTAAGGTGATGCCAAAAATAGCTATTCTTGCTGACCAGAAAAATATGGTCTGGATGGGCACTTTTGTCGCAACAGGAGAAGCAACTGCAATTGTTGTTGCAACAGGCTCACAAGCTGTCATAGGCGAAGTTGCACAAGACATACAAAAAATAAAAATAAGGAAAGCACACTTCAAGAAAAAGACAGATGACCTGGCAAAACACATGGGAATCATAGCAGGTTCAGGAGCATTAGCTGTTTTCATAATAGGTTATTTCCTGAGAGGATTCAGGTTTTCTGAAATATTCCTGTTTACTCTTGCATCTCTTGTTTCAGGAATTCCAGAAGGGCTCCCTGCAGTCTTGGCAATAGTTCTTGCAGTCGGAGCAAGGAGAATGGCAAAAAGAAATGCAATCATAAGAACCCTGCCAGCCACAGAAACACTCGGAATTGTTGACACCATAATAACAGACAAGACAGGGACAATCACGCAGAATACTATGAATGCTGAACAGATTATGTTCCCAAATCAGGAAGAAATAACTGTCTCAGGAAAGGGCTGGAGTCCAAAAGGGATATTTACTCAAAACAAAAGACCTATTTTTCCCTTGGAAAATCACTCACTCTCCAAATTCCTTAGGATAAGCACAATAACAACAAACGCCGTGGTTGCAAAAGACAAGGAAGGATACAAGATTATAGGTGACCCAACTGAAGCAGCACTTGTTGTCTTAGCAGAAAAAGCAGGAATGACAAGGGAAAATCTCTCAAAACAGGAAATTAAGATTGACGACATCCCTTTTGACTCTCAATTCAGGTACAAGGCTTCTCTTGCATCCTTGGTTCAGGAAGAAAACAAGAAAGAGCTCTATGTGCTTGCAGCACCAGAATTTGTTATTGAGAACTCATCTCATTACCTTGACAAGGAAATCAAGCACGAGTTCACAAAAAAACAAAAACAGGAGTTCCACAAAAAGGTAGATTCTTTGGCAAGAAACTCAATGAGGGTATTGGCACTGGCATATAAGGAAGTTCCAATCCAGACAAAAGAGATAACTCACGATATGGTTAATAAACTGGTTTTTGTCGGCATTGCAGGCCTTAGGGACCCGCCAAGAAAAGAAGTCAGGAAAGCAGTGGCAAACGCGAAACAAGCAGGAATAAGGGTGATAATGACAACTGGAGACCATAAAAGCACTGCACTCGCGATTGCAAGGGAAGTTGGAATTGTTAATGTAAAAAAGAACAGCAAGTATCCTCAGGTTCTTACAGAAAATGAGTTAACAGGACTTTCACCAGACAAGTTTAAGGAAACCATCCAGAATGTTTCTGTTTTTGCACGGCTCACCCCCTCAATGAAAATGAAAATAGCACAGGCACTTCAAGACCAGGGGCATATTGTTGCAATGACAGGAGATGGAATTAATGATGCTCCTGCACTAAAAAAAGCAGACATAGGAATCTCTATGGGCATAATAGGCACTGATGTTGCAAGGGAGTCAAGCGACCTAGTCCTGGCAGATGACAATTTTGCTTCAATAGTTAATGCAATAGAAGAAGGAAGAATAGTTTTCATAAACACGAGAAATGCAAGCTCCTTTCTGGTTACCACAAATTTTGCAGAAACAATAACACTTCTCACAGCAATTATCTTTGGTTATCCTCTGCCGCTTCTTCCTACCCAGATTTTATGGCTGAATCTTGTTACAGACGGAACAGCAGGCGTGGCACTCGCTCTTGAGCCAAAACACGACAGCGTCATTGAGCAAAGACCAAGAAACCCTAAGGAGAATGTGCTATCAAAAGAAATACTGCCTTTTGTCCTTATTATGGTCTTCACCATGGGATGCCTGACCTTGCTGGTATTCAGCAGGTTTCTGCCGCAGACCATTGAAAAAGCAAGAACAGGAGCATTTACAGTAATGGCATTTACCCAGATTTTTAATGTTCTTAATATGCGCTCTACGAAAAAATCTTTCTTCAAGATAGGATTTTTCTCAAACAGGTTTCTGGTTTTCTCACTACCTGCTTCAATAGCCGCAATCCTCTTTGCAATATACCTGCCGTTCTTACAAAGGATATTTGGCTTTACTCCGCTTCACATCACAGAGGTGGTTTTGATAATCACCATGTCTTCCTTGGTTCTCATATTCGGGGAAATTTACAAGGCAATAAAAAACAAAAAGAGTTCTTGAACTGAACCTAAATCTTGAACTGAACCTAAATCTT
>JAHJQH010000081.1 GCA_018819375.1 Nanobdellota archaeon | reverse complement strand
GTGGAGAGGGTCTTCTTCTCCCTCACTGTCTGTTATTTCTTTTATTGAAGGGATACACTGCTTGTAGATAGGATCATCTCTTTCCTTAATGAGAGAGAGATAGTAAGAATTTACCTTGGATGGATAAGTTTCACAGACTCTCTCTAAACCTCTTAATTCCTCTTCAGAAAACTTGAAATGAGCAGCAAATTCCCTTGCAGAAGTTATGCTATTCTTGAGAATCTTTTTCCATTCTGGTGCAGGTGGGGGTTCATCCTCTAAGGAGGTGGCGGAGGTGCTTGATTGATTTACTTTTACCATTTGTTTAACAGCTTCTTTTTTGTAAAGGGGGTAGTATTTATATTTTGTGTTTTTGGATTTGTTAATTTACTAGTGGTATTATTGTAATTAATGTGTAATGGAGGATTGTTTGATTTTGTGGGTCATAGATTAAAAATCTAGAATCTCGTCGTGTTCGTTGATGAGTCTGAAGTATATCTTGTAATGATTCTTGTTGTATTTCTCAAAAGTTGGATATATTGTTGAGTAGATTTTTCCCATAATCTTGTGTATCTCTTTTGTTGGAGATTTCATATGCAGGAGAATGGTTAATTTTGGTATCTCTCCTTTAAAGAAATTGAGGTAGATGTGGCGCACACACCTGTTTTCTGAGAATTCTTTTGAGAGCTGATTAGCGATTAGGTCTTCTAAGATATGCTTTTTTGACTTAACAATTGTTATTATCTTGTTTTCCATATTGTTTTTAATAAGCAAGAGAAAAGAATTTAAATCTTTTTGACAAATGGTCCTTTTTTTGTGTCTTCTATTGTATAGCCGAGGGATTGGAGTTTTTTGCGGAGCTTGTCTGATGCTGTGAAATCTTTCTGGGCTCTTGCTTTTTGCCTTTGTTCTGCGAGCTGTTGGATTTCTTTTGGTATTGTTTGAGGTGTCTGAGATTTTAATTCTTTAAGACTCAGTCCGAATATTTTATCAAACTCCAGTGCCAGTTCATACTTCTGCCTGCTCCCAAGGTTTTTGTCCTTAAGAGCATTCCAAAATATGCCCAGTGCCTTAGGAATGTTCAAATCATCATTTATTGCATTCAGGAATTTTTCCCTGTATTCTTTTGTGTTTCCTTTTGAATCTTTTTTTGTTTTTAACTCTGTAATTATATTTTTTAGTTTATTGAAAGTGTTTTGTGCAGATTCAAGGCTCTTTATAGAGAATTCCAATCTTTTCTTATAATGAGTGTTTAAACACAAGTAACGATAAGACAGAGATTCAAAGTTTTGTTTTTCTAATTGGGAGAGGGTATATAACCCTCCTTTACTTTTTGACACTTTTTCTCCCCTGAATACCAAAAAAGCACCGTGCAGCCAATATTTCACCCAGGGTTTTTTTCCTGTGGCTGATTCTGATTGAGCTATTTCATTGGTGTGGTGGACTGAGATGTGGTCTTCTCCTCCTGTATGAATGTCAAACTGTTCTCCGAGATATTTTATGCTCATTGCAGAGCATTCGATGTGCCATCCTGGGAAGCCAACACCCCAATGGCTATTCCATTCCTGCTGTCTTGTTCCAGGTTTTTCAGAAAACTTCCAGAGAGCAAAATCTGTCTTGTTTTTCTTTTCCCTAATGCTTATTCTCTTGCCTGCTTTAAGACCCTTAATGTTCAGTCTTGCCAGTTTCCCGTAATCTTTTAATTTAGAAGTATCAAAATATAATCCGTCCTTGGTTTTGTAAGTGAAACCTTTTTTTTCTAGTTTTTTAATAAGTTCAATCTGCTCCTTGATGTGGTCTGTGGCTTTTGCCCAGATATCCGGCTTACTGATGTTTAATTTTTTGAGGTCTTTCTTGAAGATGTTCAAGTAATAATCTGCTATCTCTTGCGCGTTTTTTCCTTCTTTTCTTGCTGCTTCCTCAATCTTGTCCTTTCCTGTGTCTGCGTCTGAGGTTAGATGGCCAACATCTGTCACATTCATAACCTGTCTTGTCTTAAAGTGGTTGTATGAGAGAACTTTTTTTAAAATATCTGAAAAAATGTAGCTTCTTAGATTGCCGATGTGCTGGTACCAATAAACTGTTGGTCCGCAGGTGTAGATGTTTGCCTTTCCTTTTTTTCTCGGCCTGAATTCCTCTTTTTTTCTTGTCAAGGTATTGTAGAGTTTTATTGGCATAAGAAGTGAGTGCTTTTTTTGTGTTATAAGCTTTTTGGATTTCTCATTTTGTTAAAATTGAAATGAGGGCTTTTTCCACTTGTTTGATTTTTGCTTCTCTTAAAGAACCTGCCTTGTAGCGTATTATTGACTTGTCTGCTGTGAATAATCGGTTGGGTCTTATGATGCTTGTCAAGTTTAAACTTCCTTTTTTGAATTCTTTGTTGTTGAGAATTATTGAATAATTGTCTGTTCTTGCCTCACTTGTTATCTGGCATAAAATTAAGTCATCTCCTTCTAATTTTGCTACAACTAATGCAGGCCTGTTCTTTGATTTACTTAAGTCTGAAAAAGGGAATGGCAACACCACAACATCACCCTTCACAAATTCTTCCACACTTCATCCTCTTCTCTGGTGCTCCAGTCCTTTGCCAGAGTTTTTTCACTTGCTATTGCTGTAAATATTTTCTGGTTTAATTGTTTTAATGGTCTTAGTTCTATGTGGTCCTGAAATGCCATTATCACAATTTTGGAACCTTCCTTAAATCCGTTTGTTCTTGCTTGCTTAGGAATGGCAATCTGTCCTTTTTCAGTTATTGTTGCACTTTTTATTTCTATTAATGACATTTTCATTCAACCCCCTTATTTCTTACTTGTAAGAATAATAAGAAAAGTATATAAGGTTTTTGATTTGTTTTTTTCTGGGTTATGGTTTTCTAAGACTTGTATAGGTGCATCAGAAATCTGTATCTGGAAACCTGAATTGTGAGGTGCTATGTTATGACATATGCTATTATACAGAAACCTGTATCGTGAAATTTGAG
This sequence comes from Nanobdellota archaeon, assembly GCA_018819375.1. Classification (GTDB taxonomy): domain Archaea; phylum Nanobdellota; class Nanobdellia; order SCGC-AAA011-G17; family GW2011-AR20; genus JAHJQH01. Next base: position 1,465 of record JAHJQH010000081.1, on the reverse strand, counting down.
TTGTGGTTAAATTTTTAAAGGATGAAATCAGTGGATTGGGTATGTTAAAGAGGGGTGTTGGAGGAAGGGATGTTTGGTGTCGTGGTCGTCGTTCCCAATCAGCGATGGAATTTCTCATGACTTATGGCTGGGCTATTTTGATTATTGCAATTGTGCTTAGTGGCTTGTTTTATTTTGGGGTTTTTAGTTCAAAAGGCAGTGTTTCGTGCACAATAGGAGACCCTTTTTTCTGCAGGGATATTGGAATCAAGACTAACAAGATTATTTTTGTGCTGGATGTTCCCAGGGTAGCTATGGTTGAGGACCATAAGATTGAAGTAAAGACAGAGGAAGGGTGGATTGAGTGTCCTGGGAGCAGTGGGAAAGACATCAAAAGGTCTTATTCAAAAGTCTGGTGTGACCTGCCTGTTGAATATGAACTTGAAGAAGGGAAAAAAGCAGAAGCCAAGTTAACAGTGTATTACACTAAACTGGAAGCAAGAGATGTTCGTCATACAATTTATGGCAGTGGGCGTGCTGTTGTTGAAGGGGCGATTTCTGCTGATTGTAATGGTGATTATGTGGATAGCATAGAAGTGTGTGATGGAAATAATTTCCGTTATTATTTAAAAGATAATCCTTTGGAAGGAGAGATCATGGATCCTGGAGAAAATAGTTGTGCAGCTTATTATCAGGATTCTTCTTATGGTGGGACTATCTCGTGTTCATTAGACTGCGGGACAACTTATTCTTATGATTGTTATAAATGCGGGGACAAGGAAATTAATGGTGATGAAAAATGCGACACTAATAATCTTGGTGGTGAGACCTGCCAGAGTCAGGGTTTTGATGACGGGGATTTGAAGTGTTCATCAGATTGCTTGAGTTTTGACATATCTGGATGCTATAATTATGAATGTGGGAATGAGAATGAGAATGGAATTGGAATACTAGACCCAAATGAAGAATGTGACTGCGGCAGTGACGGGGTTTGCACTCTTGCTGAACTTGACCAGAAAACCTGCGGGGATTATGACTTTGAGAGCGGTAGCTTGGAGTGTATGGGTGCTGGTTTAGAAAATGAATGCACTCTTGACTCATCTGATTGTTATACTTGCGGAGACCGCCAGATAACAGGGTCTGAGAAGTGCGACTCAGATAAAGACGGGAAAGTTATTCCTTATTGTTATCAAATTGAGGTTGTTGGTCTTCCAGGAACTTATTATACAAAAGGGGAGACTTCCTGCAGTGTTGATTGTTTAACTCTTACTAGTTCTGATTGTTCTTTTTGCGGGAACGGGATACCTGAAGGATTATCAGAAACTTCCCTCAGCTGGGAGCAGTGTGACTGCGGGAGTGATGGGGTGTGCAGTTCTTATGAGCTCAGAGGAAAAAAATGCACTAATTTTGTGGATGTTTATAATTCTTTTTTTAAGGATGGAGAGCTTGGGTGCACAAGCTTGTGCACTTATAACACTTATGACTG
>JAHJQH010000080.1 GCA_018819375.1 Nanobdellota archaeon | reverse complement strand
CACAATTAGTTTTATGGAAAATGTTAAACTAATCAAGAAATAACTTAAACATCATCACTTTTTTTATTTTCTTCTGCATCTTTCTTCACTACATCCCCATCACCACCATTCTTTACTAAATCATTATTCTCCCTCTTCTGAACACCACTAACATCCTTCTTTCCTGAAGTATCTCCATCATCATCCTGAACAGCTCCAATCTCATCCATCTCTTTCCTCAGGGCAGAAATCGCTTTTTTTAGCTTAATCTCCAAAACCTTATTTCTTGCATTAAAGGTTTTTGTGGTTGCATCATACACATGAAGTTTTGCCATGATGTCATTAAAGATGTTGCTCAACTGGTTGTTGGTCATAGATATATTCTCTGGCTCCTCTATCTGCACAGAACTGGGCATATAATCAAAACAGAACATTCCCATCTCTTCAATATCCTTGAACTCAACCACTGCCTCAATAAAAGTGCTCCACAATTCTTTGATTTCCTTGAGTTCAGCAACTTGTTCTTCAGTTACTTTATACTCTTGCTTGATTTTCTCAAGAATTTTTTTCGTGACATCTTCTATATGCTCTTTTGGATGCCCTGCCAATTCCACAACAACACGAACTTTCATACTTTTTTAAAACCCCTTACCTTTTATAAAATGTATGGATTTTAAGAGAAAAATGTTTATATGCCTCTTAAATAAGGTTATTTAATCTTAAAGAAGGGGGAAATCAGATGGTATTAAAAACTTTTAATTTAAATGAGAATGTTTATGCAACCTTCTCTCAATTCTATAGGGAGCATGGAATGAGTATGAGCAAGCAGGTTGAATTTTTTATGAGGTCTTGGATAGAAAAAGAGCCAAAAGCAAAAAAAGAATATCTTGGAAAACTGAATATAATAAGAAAACAAAAGAGTATAAGAATTGGAACAATAAATGACCTGAAAAAGAGGTATTCTATGTAATATACACACTCTTGATATCAAACCAAGGGTTGATAATAAGTTCAAGAAGATAAAAAATAAAAATCCAAAACAGTTAGAGGCGGTATTTAAAAAAATTGAACAGGTTCTTAAAAACCCCGCATTACTTCGATGAGATTTATTAACTTTTACCCAACAAAACCCCAGATTGTTTATAAATCAACTGACTTATTCCTTTAGCTTTCTAATGCGTTAATTGGAATAATTCTTAGCAGGCTATAAACGAAAAAGATTTATATACCAGCATCATTCTTTTGTTTATATGGAAATATATGACAACCCCCGCCATGTAGAAGATACTTTTAATGAAAGTAATCTCTCTGAATACTTATTACAAGCACAGTGGGCTGAATTTGTTGAGCTCAAAAAAACAATAGCAGAACTTTATAAGAAGAAGAAATCTCCTTTAAGAGTTTTAGATATTGGCATTGGAGATGCAAGAATCTTAAAACATCTTGTGGGGATAAAGGAGATTTGGGATACAATTAAATCTTATGATGGGGTTGATGTTGCACAAAATTGCATTGACATATCCAAAAAAATCATCAAAGATTTGAAAATTGAGAAAAAAGTAAGTGTTCAATTGCTTGATGCTGTGAAACTTAAAACTCTCAAGAAAAAATATGATTTAATAATATCTACATGGTTTACTGTGGGAAATTTCTATCCATTTGATTTTGGTTTTAAAAATTTTAAAGCTGGTTATGATATGTCAACGAACGATAAATTTACAATAATTTTTCAACAAGCATATGAATTACTTGATCCAAAAGGGGAAATAATCATTGGTTCAATGTATATTGACAATGAAGAAACCAGAAAAAAACAAGAAGATTCTTATAGGCATTTTGGGTGGACAGTAATCACCAATGAAAAAGATTGTTTTACTGCAACAAAAGAGGGTTGGTGGTCCCAAAGATTCACAAAACAGAGAGTTTATGACTATTTGAGTTTTATTCCAAAAGAGAAAATTTCCTTTATACCTTTAGACACTTATGATTATGCAATGATGGTCAGAATAAAAAAATGATCTGTTATTTGCTTATCAGTATCATCTAAAACACAACACCCCACCAAAACATTTAAATATCTTTCTATACCTAAAAAAGGTATAATTATACCATGGGATTATTATGCCGCAGGATTGGGGGGTGTGCTTTTGGGGATGCTTTGGAGGAACATATAAGATGAAGATAATTATCGAAGAAGCAATTGAGATGATAGAAACAGAGGTGAAATCATATAAAACCTCCACAAGGATTTCAGTCCCAAAAAGATGGGCTCATAAAAGAGTCAAGGTAATATTAATAAACTCCAGGCGAATCAGGAGTTAATCAGGAGGATAAAATGATGAAAGAATCAAAGGGAATCAAGTTAAAGGTTATGGAAGCACTTCAGGAGGAAGCTTATAAGGGAATCGTCAGATTAGACGCTGATACAATGAAAAAAATTTCTGTGAGGCCTGGCGATGTTGTTGAAATAGAGGCCGGAAGAATAACAGTCGGCATAGCAGACAGGGCATACCCCACTGATGTTGGTCAGAACATAATTAGGATAGACGGTATCTTGAGGAGAAATGCAAAAACAGGTGTGGGAGAATATGTGATGGTGAGAAAGGCAGATGTAAAAGAAGCAAAGTCAGTGACAATCGCACCTGCACAAAAAGGAATAATGATAAGGGCCGACCCTTCTATGTTTAAGAGAAACCTTTTAGGAAGGGCAGTTTTAAGAGGGGACATAGTTGTTCCAGGAGGAGTAAGGTCAAGAAGAAGAACAATGATGGACTCTCCTTTTTTTGAGGATATTTTTCAGGATTTCTTTGAAGGATTTGGTATGGGTTTTTCAGGTGCTACTTCCACAGGACTGAAATTTGCAGTCATATCAACTAATCCATCAAAACAACCAGTCATTATCACAGAATCAACAGAACTGACACTTGACCCAAAGGGAGTGGATGTAACAGAAGAAAAAGAAATGATTAAGGCACCTGACCTGACTTATGAAGATGTTGGGGGGTTGGAGGAAGAGATAACAAAGATAAGGGAAATGGTAGAGCTCCCTTTAAAACATCCGGAGATATTCACGAGATTGGGAATAGAACCTCCAAAAGGAGTTCTGCTCCACGGTCCGACTGGAACAGGAAAAACTCTTTTGGCAAAAGCAGTTGCGAATGAGTCAGAAGCAAATTTCAAGGTTGTGAATGGTCCAGAGATTATGAATAAATTTTATGGTCAGTCTTTGACAGGAGATGAAAAAGTCTTGATTAATGAAAACAGATTATTTAAGAGGATTCCCATCAAGGAAATTTCTTTAGAAGGGAAACAAGTCCAGGCAGTTTGTTTTGATGAAGGGGGGAAAGTTATTCTAAAAGAAATTAAGGAATTAATAAAACATAAACCAAGATCCAAGATATTTGAAGTTACAACAAGGAGTGGGAGAAAAATAAAAGTAACAGAAGATCACTCTCTCTTTACAATAGGGGAAAAAGGGATTACTGATGTTAAAACATCAGAATTAAAGGAAAACAAATCTTTTATTGCGGTGCCTAATAAAATCCCTTTAAACCCAAATCCTGTTACAGAAATAGATCTCACAGAATGTCTGAAAAATGAGGATTATGGAATATGTGTAAGAAATGTTCAAAATGATCTTAAGTCAGCAAAGAAAAAGTTGGGCATAAAAAGGATGGCATTTATTTTAGGGGTAAGGGAAAAATACGCCTATGATATCATCTCCAAGAATGTTGGTGTGAGATTCAGTAAGTTTTCTAAACTGATGGAAGAAGCAGGAATTAAATATAACAAGGATTTTCTGCAAATACACACAAAAAGTGGAACTTTCCCACATCTCATCAACTTCTCAGAAGATTTTTGGACTTTCCTTGGGTTATGGGTAGCAGAAGGAAGTTATATGAAGAATGGGGTCAGATTAAGCATTCATAGGAAAGAAGAAAAGATTTTTTCAGAATTGTGTAAAAAACTGTTTGGGCACATAACAGTATACAGAAAACCAAACTCCCAAGGGAGCGATATCATCATATCCTCATTGATATTAAAAAAGGTGATGGAGGATGTCTTAGGCTTTAACTCTGGAGCCACAAAAAAAGTAATCCCCCAAATAGTTTACAATCTAAACAGGGAATGTCTTGCAGCATTTTTGAGGGGTTATTTCTCAGGGGATGGGTCTATTAACACAAAAACACCTGCTCCAATGATTGAGGTATCAACAGAAAGCCCCAATTTAGCAGACGATATAATGTTCTTACTTCTTCAATTTGGGATTGTGGCAAAAGTCTATTTAAGAAAGAATAGGTCTCAAAAAAGAATATGTTTTGCCGACTATGATAACTTGGAAAAATTTAAGGAAATAGGATTCTTGGATTCAAATAAAAATCAGATTATTTATAGCTACACCTCTACTCAAAAGTTTTCTAGAAGAGACCAACTCCCAATAACAGGGGTAGTTAAACAAATTATTGAATCAATTCCAAGATTAAGAAATTGTTGGAAAAATTCTAAGTCCATAGGTAAAAATGTTTTACAACAGGTCCCGGATCCTTTACTGCAATCTTTGATTGGGGGAGACATTTATTGGGATAAAATAATCAGTATAAAAGAGATGAATTTAGGTGAAACCGACTATGTTTATGACATATCTGTTCCAGGAGCAGAGAATTTCATTTCAGGTTTTGGAGGAATTTATGCTCATAACAGTGAATCCAATCTCAGGAAGATTTTCGAAGACGCGGAAAAAGAAGCACCATCAATATTATTCTTTGATGAAATAGATGCCATCGCTCCAAAAAGAGAAGAATCTTATGGGGAAGTGGAGAGAAGAGTTGTATCACAATTCCTTACTCTGCTCGACGGACTGAAATCAAGAGGCAAACTCATAGTCATCGGGGCAACAAACAGGCCTAATTCTCTTGACCCTGCATTGAGGAGACCTGGCAGATTTGACAGGGAAATTGCAATCGGCGTCCCGAACAAGCATGGAAGACTAAACATACTGAAAATTCACACAAGGAATATGCCTCTTGCAAAAGATGTCAATCTGGAAAGATTATCAGAGGTAACACACGGTTTTGTTGGTGCGGATATCGCAGCAATGTGCAGGGAAGCTGCAATGAATGTCTTGAGGCGCATGCTCCCAGAATTGAAGATAGGGGAAAAAGAAGAGCCGTCAAAAGAGGTCTTGGAAAAGTTGCAGGTTAGCTCAGAAGACTTTGACGCAGCATTAAAACTTGTAAGACCCTCTGCAATGAGGGAAGTATTAGTTGAGACCCCTAATGTTCATTGGCAGGATATTGGAGGTGCAAAAGATATACAGCAGGAATTAAAAGAAGCTGTTGAATGGCCTCTTAAAAATCCTGAAGTATTCAAGAAAATGGGCATAAGGGCTCCAAGAGGATTATTGCTGCACGGCCCACCTGGAACAGGAAAAACTCTTTTGGCAAAAGCAGTTGCAAACGAGTCAGAAGCAAATTTCATTCTGGTTAGAGGCCCTGAATTATTAAACAAGTTTGTTGGCGAAAGTGAAAAAGGAGTAAGAAAAGTGTTTGAGAAAGCAAGGCAGGTCTCTCCGGCAATAATATTCTTTGATGAAATAGATTCCATGGCCCCAAGAAGAGGATATGGTTCAGACTCTCAAGTTACAGAAAGAGTAGTAAACACTATGCTCTCAGAAATGGATGGACTGGAAGAACTTGGAGAAGTGGTTGTTCTTGCTGCAACAAACAGGATAGACATACTTGATCCTGCATTATTAAGACCTGGCAGGTTTGACAGATTGCTTCTTACAAAACCCCCAACAAAATCAGAAAGAGAGGCAATATTTGCCATACACAGCAAAAAGATGCCTCTTGCAAAAGATGTCATCCTAAAAAAAATGGCAGAAAAAACAGAAGGATATGTCGGCGCTGACATAGAAGCAGTATGCCGGGAAGCAGGAATGCTTACATTAAGGGAAAACCTGAAATCAAAAGAAATAAAAAACAAGCACTTTGAGCAGGCACTGAGGAAAGTCAGGCCATCTGTAACCCCGCAGATGATGGAGAAATACAAGAAAGTGGAAGAGGATTATATCCAGAAAACAAAAGCAGGAATTTCCACAGAGACACAAGAATCAAGGTCAATGGGTTATGTTGGGTGATTTACCTGATTACCCAACAACTTAAAGCAGGAGAGCGCAGCGTGGTAAAATCCAAAGTATTTTGAGTTCAGAATTTGGGCGTTAAGTTTATAAAACATGGACAATTTCTTGTTGCTAATGAGATTAGAAAATTTAACAGAACAACATTTAATAGAAATTGTCAGATTATATGAATTACATTGCGGATTTGGAAGAGATTTTAGAGGGGCAATGTTTCAGCAGCCAGAAACAGTTTTGCAACATTTAAGAGAATGTAGTAGGGGGGAATATAGGATAGGGTCAAAATGGGATGGACATTCAAAAATATACTTTGAAACAGATTTTGAAGATAATATGGTTGTAAGATTTAACTCTAATTTTGACCCACGAGATAGAAAAGGAAGAGAGCATAAGGCTGCTGAAAAAGCCGGAACAGAATTTCAAAAAGCCGTAATGCAGTATGTTAGTTCTCAATAGCCCGAATTCTGAATTAGACATTAACCCCGATTTTTTATTTGCGATGGAAAAGATTTTGATAAAAACCAAAAAGTATAAATAGGGGTTGTTATATCATTGGATATAACATGAAAACAAGTCAAACACAACAAATATTGAGATTTCCAAGATTAGATACCGTGCTTATGGTAGAGGAATTTATAAAAAAGCACGATGGAGAATTCAAAAAAAGAAGTTTCTGGGAACATCTTCCCAAAAAAATGATGTATCAGACCTTTTGTGTGGTATTTGATTATCTTCTCTACTCAAGAAAAATTTCTGTTGATTCAGAAGGGAAGATAGGTTGGATATTTTACCCGGCAGATGTGAAAGAACTCCTAAAACACAAGGAGCTTTTTTGGAGGAAGAGATGATACT
>JAHJQH010000079.1 GCA_018819375.1 Nanobdellota archaeon | reverse complement strand
TTACTCCGCTTCACATCACAGAGGTGGTTTTGATAATCACCATGTCTTCCTTGGTTCTCATATTCGGGGAAATTTACAAGGCAATAAAAAACAAAAAGAGTTCTTGAACTGAACCTAAATCTTGAACTGAACCTAAATCTTGAACTGAACCTAAATCTTGAACTGAACCTAAATCTTAAACTAAACTTAAATCTTAAACTAAACTTAAAAAAAGAATAAATCAATACAAGATCTTCCATCAAAACAAGGATAATCTAAAAACAAGATAATCTAAAAACAGGGATAATCTAAAAACAAGATAATCTAAAAACAGGGATAATCTAAAAACAGGGATAATCTAAGTAGGGATAAGTTTTAATCCATCAATCTCAGGCCTGACAATCATTTCTCTGCCTCTTTTTAATTTCATTCCTTTAACAATCTCATTAGGAAATCTTATTCCAATCCCATTCCCAATCTCAATAATCTTAACCTCCTTTGCCATCTGTTCTTTCAATGAAACTAATGCTCCATTTAAAACCTTGTCATCAGTCACATTAAAACCACATTCTTCACAATGCAGGGAGTCTACTTCTATTCCATACCCTATGTCAAACTTTGTTTTTTTCATATTTTTATGACAATTAAGACATTTCATCTTCATTATTCACCTCACTCCAAAATATACTAAAAAGTATACTTATATATAAACCTTTCTTTTCCTACCTTTTCCTACCCCCCCTATTTTTTCCTAATAACAAAGAAAATCTCATCTCCACTATTAAACACTTCCCACTTCCAGCCCAGCTTGTTCAAGCTCCTCATCAGCCATACCCTTCCCTGCTTTTTTATCACTTTCCTGCCACCAAGGCTCCTCTTTGCAAAACTAACAACCACCCACTTACATCTCAGGCCCTTCAACAATTTTTCAGAAATTCCTTTCTCAACTTCCTCCAAGCTTTCAAGCACCTTAAGGCAAAAACACACATCTGCTTCAGGTAGTTTTGAATAATCCCCAAAAACAAGGTCAAACACAAATGCCCTGCTTCCACCTTTCCCGCCATTCTTCTCAACAATATCCTTAATCGCCTCAACATCACCTTTGCTGATATCACAAGCATAATACTTAACACCATATTTATCAAAAGGAAAATCAAGAGGCCCAAGGCCGCAGCCAACATCAAGAATACTTTTTACACGACCAATCCTCTTGAAAATCTCGTCATAAACCCCCACAACCCTCTTTTCCCTCACCTGCCTGAACATTCCATAAACCTTTCTCAGCACTTCCCGCACTTCCTTAAACTTTTTCCTGAACTCCCTGTTCCTTTTCAACCTGCCATAATCCACACTGCCACAACCCAAGAACTCTCCAAACTCCTTCTCAACAATTTTCCTGACAAAATTCCTGTCAATATCTCTAAGCTCCTTCTTGCCAACTAAGTCCTGCACAATATTCTCAATCATTTTTCTATGATGACCCTTATATTTTTTAAGAAGATAGTTGCATTCTTCATTGATTCTTCTGCGGGGTTCTTGTTTGCTTGAGGGATTGTATGATATGTAAAATGCCCTCTTTTCCATTTTTCGTCCTTGAATATCTGAAGAAGCCCGTCTGCCCTTATGACCATCTTTTTGTATATTTTCAAAAGTTCTACATCAAGAATTCCAGAATCCACAAAAATTGTTTTAAAAATTTCATAAGTTTTCTTATGTACCTGAGGGGATTCTGTTTTAATATTTTTTGTTAGAAGTATTGCTTTTGCAGAATAAAAAATAGTGTAGTATGAATGGGATATAACAGAACTGTAATAAGTAGTTCCTTCACTGACATAGAACTTACTTTTCCCCTCATCATTATTAGAAATATTAAATAATAACTTAGCAATACTTAATTCATTAAGTGCCCTTTGTAAATATATCTTAACCTTTGAATCCATTTTCTATCGCCCGCATCAAAATATCATAATATTGTTTTGCCCCAGTGATAATAAGGGCATTTCTTACTGTTTCTTTACCATAATTTTCTTCTTTATTTATTAACATCTCATAAAACTGAGATTCCGTAAATGCATAGGCATGAATTTCTGGGATCATAGTCTCTGCTTCAAGTCTTATTTGTGATAAAATTCTCTCTGGATTCTCCTTATTATCGCAAATTACAACAACATCCATATCAGACCCTTTTTTCTGTTTATTCTTTGCATAGCTGCCAGTAACAATAAATATATAAAAAGATGTCTTTATTTTTCCTATAATTTTTTGGATACCATTAAAAGGAAGATAACTTTTGATCTTTGTTTTATGTTCTGCAACAAATCCAATGAGGTTTAAAGTATCAACATTCAAGTTAATAGAATACAAAACAACATTCCCAATCCTTTTTTCTTTCAAAACATTCTCTTTAACAAACTTCTTTAAGGTTCTATGGATGTAATTATCTGATTTGTTCTTTGAAATATCTTTAACTTGTTTAAAAGTCAAAGATTCCCAAGGATTTCTCATAAAAGTTTCAATTATGTTATATTCTTTGTTGATCATTTTCCACTTTAAAGGATTGATCATTCCAATATTCTGGAATATTTAAGCTTTTTGGTTCTTGTCTTGAGTTTGCTCCAGCACTCCAGCATAAATCAGGGGCAGGGCAATAGTTGCATCGCAAATCACATCAACGAATTTCCCACCTTCTTTCATCTTCCCCCACGATACGCCTTCCACTAAAGGAGCACCAGAACTCCCCCCTGTCTCAGCTCTGTCCATTGTTATCTGAACACCATAACTCGCACCTTTTGTAAACTGCATTGCCTGCTGGATGTAATTCTTTGGTGTGCCCCCGCCGACATAAAAAACACCTGCTTTCTTTGCAGTCCACGCAATATCAAGAATCTCTTTCAAATCATAAAACTCTTTCACATCAAGCTCCTTTCCAGAAACCAAAAGATTCCACATCATAAGCCCGATTCCGGAATCAGAAATCGCAGGGCAAAAAACAGGAATCTTTCTTCTTGCACAAATCCCAAGTATGCTTTTTTCTGGCATCAACATCCCAAGTTTCCATAAAAACTCTTTCACAGTCTTAATCCCCTTAAATTCATCAGCGTGCTTCCTGAAAAAATCCTCCATCTTTCCATACACTTCATTTTTCATAAAACTATCATAAATTCTGTCAATTCCTTTTTTGTGCAGTTCTGCATCACTCACATTCCCGCAACTTTTGTAATGATTAAAACCAAGAGATTCAACAAGGTCGTGGGTAAGGTTTGCACCTGTGCTGACAAGAACATCAATCCATCCTTGTTCAAGCATATCAATCACAATCTGCTTCATCCCGCCAGGAACCATTGCACCTGCCAGCCCAAAAAAAACCTTACACTGCTTATCCTTGACCATTTCCCCAAAAATCTCCACCCCTCTCGCAATCCTTCCACCCCCCATCACCCCCGCACCACTCATTTCCTTAATCAACTCGCTGACTTTCATTCCTTCCCTGACTTTAACATGCTTAACAGTTTCCATAAAAATAATAAAAACCAATTAGAATATAAACTTTTTTAAATCCCGGAACAAGATTAAACTCGTGAAATTTTACATTGAAACTTACGGATGTCAGGCAAACAAGTCAGATTCAGAGATAATCACAGCAATCCTGAAATCCAACCACCACCAGTCAACAACAGACTCATCTCGCGCAGAAATAATCATCCTGAACACCTGCTATGTCAAGCAATCAACACAGAACAGAATCATAAACAAGTTAAGACAACTTCAATCCCAAACAACACTAAACACGCAAATACAAAACAAAAACACAAATAAACAAGAACAATACAACCCAAACAAGAACAAGGTAAAGAAGTGCGGAGCACTTCCTTCTCGCTTAACAACAAGCAAAATAATTGTGGTTGCAGGATGTATGCCTGAAATAGAGCCAAAAAGAATAAAACAAATCCTGCCAGATGCAATCCTTGTATCTCCAAGGCAAGTCCATAAAATAGCAGA
>JAHJQH010000078.1 GCA_018819375.1 Nanobdellota archaeon | reverse complement strand
CTAGGTTTTCCATAATCCCTTCTGCCTCTTTTCCTTTCAGAAAAGTCTTCCAAAGTCTGGTGTTCAAGTTTCTGGACATAAGGTGCATTTACTCTTTCAATCTTAAAATCATAATCCCTCTGAACTCTCCTGAAATTGTCGTGATCCCTGTCAGATAGTAGGTTAACAACACGTCCATTTTCACCTGCTCTTGCAGTTCTTCCTATCCTATGGACATATTCCTTGCTTTGCAGGGGGATGTCATAATTATAGATATGAGAAACTGCCTTAATATCCAGCCCTCTTGCTGCAACCTCTGTGCAAACAAGAATGTGTGCTTTGTTAGAACTAAACTTTTTCATAACGCTGGTTCTCTTATTTTGTGAAAACCCTCCGTGTAATCCGAGAACATCAAGACCAACTGACCTGAGATTTTTCTCTACAAAATCAGTGTTTCTTTGGCTATTACAAAAAACCATTACTAACCCTGATTTCTCATTTTTCAATAAGTGGATTAATAAAGAAAGCTTTAAGGCGTTATGGATAGGATAATAAACTTGTTTTAATTTGTTTGGGTCTACAAAACTTTCTGCAGAGACTTCAGTGGGATGATTCATATATTTTTGTGCGAGGTGGCTGATTCTTTTGTCAATTGTTGCAGAAAATAACAAGGTTTGCCTGTGTTTGGGACATTGCCTGATGATTCTTTCGATGTCTTCAATAAACCCCATATCCAACATCCTGTCTGCCTCATCAAGAACAAGAATTTTTACTTTATCCAAACTCATAGTTTTTCTTCTTAGATGATCTAAAACTCTTCCAGGTGTTCCGACAACAACATCTGTTTTTTGAAGTTTCCTGATTTGATGATTGATGGAAGTCCCGCCATAAACTGCATCAATGTCCAGATGGCTGTATCTTGAAAACTTTCTTAACTCTTCTTTTACTTGTTCAGCAAGTTCTCTTGTTGGAACTAGCACTATTGACTGAACTCCTTGTCTTTTTTCACAATTTTGAATAATGCCTGCTCCAAAAGCCAATGTTTTTCCAGAACCTGTTGCAGAACCAGCGATTACATCTTTCCCCTTAAGAATAAGGGGTATTGTTTTCTCTTGAATTTCAGTTGGTTCTTTAAATCCAGAATCTTTAATATATTTCAGGATTGGTTCAATTATACTTAATTTCTTAAAGTTGTCCATATTAATAAAAGTTCTCAACATAAACCCCTAAAATCCCCTTTATAAAACTTTGGAACTCGGCAGAGAAAGATATCCAAAAGAATGACAAGAAAATGGATATACCCTGTTTGTGCGCCTCTTACTACCCGACCATCAGCTTTGCCTTTTCCCTGTCATATTTCCAGTCTTCTGGAAGTAATTTTGCTCTCTTGTAGTATTTTGATAATCTCTTGATTTTGCTCTCTGTGAGCTGAAGTCCTCTTTTTGCAGAAGTATCTTTTTTGTTTTTCTCTAAGTGACCCAACAAAATGATTTCTTTTTTTATCAGGTTTTTCATGTCCTCGGGGATTTCAGAAGCAATCCCTTTTTCCTTGAGTACTGTTTTTATTCTCTTGTTTAGTATTTTCCTTGCGTCAGGCACCCCATATTTGTCTCTTAGGATAATACCTATCTTGCTTTGTGATTCACCTGCTTTTGCCAGTTTCAATATAATCTGCTCTACTTCTTCTGGGTCATATCTCACCCACACAGGTGATTTTTCTTTTGTTGGCTTTGTAGACCCGCTTTTTCCTTTTTTCCTGGAATGCATACGTGCCATTTCTTTTTTGTTCCTTTTTCGATTACTGGTTTTTTTAGATTATGTAGACTTTATCTCCTGGCCTTACCCTGTCCTTAACTTTGATTCCTATTTCTGAACCTGCTTTTGCCTGTTCTACATTTTTTCTGTCAATCTGTATTGATTCCACTTTTTGGTTTATGTTTGTTGTGTAACCTTTTATGAGGATATTATCCCCTTTTTTCAAGGTTGAAGTTAATTTTATTGCTGCTACGCTTATCTTGCTAAAAAAACTGAATACTTCCCCTATTTGTTTCTCTTTTTTCAGTTCTTTTTTTGGTTCTTTTTTCAGTTCTTTTTTTGGTTCTTTTTTTGGTTCTTTTTTTGTTGGCATAATAACCTCCTGTTTAGGTTATTATTAAGGTTTGGAATCTGTGATTTATAAGTTTTTGGGTTAGAATTTTCATTGTGTAACTTCGTGACATAGCATAGGATTAGACTTTTCAGTTATCATAAGTGGTTTTAAATCAAAAGTTCTTGGTGGAGATGCACTTGCGGATATTTTTATGAAGTTTGTGGGAATGTCTAATAAAAAACATCGGCAAGAGATTATAGATGAGATAAAGCACATTCTACGGACAATTGAGGCTGGTAGGTTTAAGTAAATCATAGGTTAACGAAAGTTATATAAATGTATAACTTTTGTAGATATATGGTTAAAATGGAAAAAATCCCCTTGCAATTAAGGCTGAAAAGAGAATCTCACAGGAAAATAGCTTATGCCCAAGATTTGGTAGTTAGAGAAATCTATTCTATTTTTGATAAAGCTGTTTTGTATGGGGGCACCGCAATTTGGAGATGTTATCAAGGAAAAAGATTTTCTGAAGATTTAGATTTCTATCTGCCAATAGAGAAAGATAAAATCACGCTATTATTTGAAAACTTGAAAAAAGAGGGATTTAAGATTCTAAAGAAAAAAATTTCTGAGAATAGCGTGTATTCCAAATTAGAATTAAACAGGGTTTTTGTGAGCCTTGAAGCAACATTTCAGAAGAAAGAGTCTGTGATATGTGATTATGAAATGTCTGATGGAAATTTTATTTCTGTTTATAGCTTAAGCATCAAAGATTTTGTGATAGAAAAATCAACAACATACTTGAAGAGATTTAAAGTGAGAGATCTGTGGGATGTTTTCTTTTTGTTAAAGAATGTTAAAGATCCTCAAAAAATAAAAGAGATTGGAGTTCTGATTGAGAAATATAAGAAACCCGTAGATGAAGGGGATTTAAAGACGCTTTTGTTGGAGGGTGTTATTCCATCTGCAGAAGATATGGTGAGATACATAAAAAGAAAATGGGAAAACAAATACATTTAGGAAAAATTGAAAGATTGTTTGATAAAAGCCCTGTTGTAGAGTTTAAGTCAATTGAGAGAATCATTGGCAAAAAGAGCTATTCTAAATTATTAATCTCTAATCTGATGAGGAAAGGAAAAATAAAAAAGATTGGGAAGGGGGTATATACAAAACATCCTGAAAGTTCCTTGGCGGTTTTTGGATTTAAACCAGCTTATTTAGGGCTGCAAAGTGCACTAAGCTTTCATGGATTGTGGGAGCAAGAGACGATCCCAGTCATATTAACCACAAAAAAAGTTAGAAGAGGGATAAGGGAGGTAATGGGTTCTAATATTCTTGTTAGGAATATTGACAGGAAATATTTTTTTGGTTTTGGATTATTCAAGGAAGGGGAGTTTTATCTTCCTTATTCTGATTTAGAAAAGACTTTTATTGATATGGTGGTTTTTAATCAACCTTTGGATGATGATGTTTTAAAAGAGATTCAAAAGAAATTAGATATTAAAAAGCTCAAAAATTATTTGAAGAAATATAATCTTGTGTTGAGGAAAAAGGTTGAGAAGACCCTAAATAAAAAATAACTAGCCCCGCCAGAACAAACTACCTTTTTGTGATTTGTGGGGGTTAAAGTTGATTAATTAACTTTTTTTGTACTTTTTTTATAAAAATAGTTAATTTTTAGTATATTGTCTAAAAAAACTTTACTTTGGTATCGTAAAGTTTATAGAGTGGATATCACAATGAGGTTCTTTTTCAAAAAGATATAATCCCAAAAGAAAAGATTGTTAATTTCAACATTAATTAAAAGTAAATAGCCCCGCCAGAACAAACTACTATTTTCCGATATTTTGGGGCTAAGATTATATTTTAGCTAATGTATCCTCAAAACATTCTCTGGTATTAAATGTTTGAAGAATATGTTCAACAATCTTGTGATTAGGGTTAAAAAGAAATTCACCCAAGAATTTCTTCCCTTTTATTAGAAGAGGTAACCAATACTTATCATCTGCCCACATTTGATTATAAGGAATATTGTCTATATTAAACCATTCAGCAGTCATTTCATCTGTTTCTTTAGGAGAACCTAAATATCTTCTTGCTCTAAAAAAATGAACATCATGGTCTTGTTCATTACATTGAAAATGAAATAAAATTCTTCCCATCCTTTCAGGATTTATTAAAGTGATCCCTACTTCTTCTTGTGTTTCTCTTATAGCAGTATCATAAATTGATTTATCAAAAGATTCCATCCCCCCTCCAAAACCATTATACCTCCCTGCACCAAGTTTCTTTTTCTTCCTTCCCAAAAGAATCCTTGGATACCTATAAACTATCGTAACTGTTTCGAGTCTTGTCATAGAATTAAAGGTTCCTAAAAATATTTAAGGTTTATCCCTAAATT
>JAHJQH010000077.1 GCA_018819375.1 Nanobdellota archaeon | reverse complement strand
GGTGTTATCCATGTTATATAGGTGTATATAACTAATATATAAATGTTTTGGTCTTGATTTACTCAAACAGAATGAGTTTACTCAAACAAGATGGAGGCGTAGCCGACTGTGTTGGTGTAGTCATTTGTGATGTCTCCGGAAGTGTAATAGTTAAGGAGACGCGTTTTTTTTGAACCCATAAGCTGACAGGTTTTTATTGTGTTTGCTATTGCTGCTGCGCCGCAAATTGTTTTGTTTTTTGTGTAGTCCAAGAACTCAGGAATTTTGAAACTTAGAATCAGGGCTATTGCATCCTTGTCCAGTTTCTCGAGATTCTCTTTTTTACTATAAACAAACGGAAGGTAGGAGTAGTTTGGACCATAGTGGGTAAAATCTGAAGAGCAGATTATCACTTTTGAACCTGGAATTTCTGCTATTTTCCTGCATAACTGAGGATTATAAGTGGTTGTGATTATGGGAAGAATTTTTAGTTCCTTTAATTTGTCCTTGCTCACAAACTGAAGAAAGGGAAGCTGAACTTCTATTGAGTGTTCGTGTTGCATTGGGTCTTTTTTGAGTCCGAGGTCAATTCCTGCGTTTTTGACTATGCCGAAGGGAGTTTCCCAATCATCCAGATTAACAAGGTTCTGGCCTGATGTGTGGTTTGTGCCAATGATAACATAAGTTTCTGGGAAACGTGATTCTCCTATTTCATTATATGCCCATGCAGCACACTTACCTGAGAAAAAATAACCTGCGTGAGGGATTATTGCTCCGAGCATAAACCTTCTTCTCGTGTTTGATGGCGTGGTCCCAGGACCTTTTTTGAATACTTCTTGTATCTGGCTGTCCAGGTCGTTGAAATTGCCTGCATAAAACTGCGTGTTTACTATTGGCCCCCTTATCATGGTTTTTTAAAAGTGAAAAGAGTATAAAAAGATTGTTGTGATTTTATCATAAATGGGATAGGGTATAAACTATAGATTGGATATTTCATCTAAAATTTTACCCATGTTCTTTTTTGTCTTATGAAAGGAAAGAACAGATATCAAAATTATGATTATTGAAATTCCTATCCCAAAAAACAACCTGTTTTTGTACCATATAAAAGTTCCTATGAATGCTAATATTCCTACAGAACAAATAATAAGAATGGCATTTATTTTTTGGCTTTCAAATTGATATTTTAAATCAAGTATATTTTTTTGCAATTGTTGTTTCTCATTCATTTTTAATTTTCTCGTATATTATCGCTATTGCTAATCCTATTAAAATAAATCCTCCGATAACTGAAACCGTATCCCCTTTTGAGTTGAATAAAATACTTAACCCCGCACCACCAAAAGCAAAAGCAGCACCAATTAAAAAAGCCGTAGTAATAAATTCTTTAATGTCCTTGGTTTTTACCATCTCTTTTTGAAATATAAACAAACTTATAAACTTTATGAACACAAAAAAACAAAAACAGAAACCTTTAAATACCTATTTGTTTCTCTAGAGTGATAACAGCTTTGATCAAAAAGGGGTTCTTTGGAGTGATTCAAGAGATTTGGGATGAATCAAGAGGTGTTTTATGATAATTAGTGAAGTGAGTAATTTGATGAATGAAAGGAGTAATTTGATGAATGAAAGGAGTAATTTGATGAATGAAGTGAGTAATTTGATGGAGGAATGAAAGATGATAATAAAGGAAGAATTTTTGAAAAAATTGAGGGCTATATTTGACTTAAATATTTATGAAGTTAAGGTTTGGGCTGCCTTGCTTAGTAAGGGGGTTGCTACAGCCAGTGAACTAAGTGACATAAGCAATATTCCAAGAAGCAGAAGTTATGATGTTCTTGAATCTCTTGAAAAAAAGGGATTTATTATTATCAAGATAGGCAAACCAATAAAATATATGGCCATAGAACCTAGTGAAGTCATTAACAGGATTAAGAATTCTATGAAATCAAAATCTGATAGGATGATTGAAATTCTTGACAATGCCAAAGACAGCGAAGTCTATAAGCAAATAGAACTTATTCACAATCAGGGAATAGATAATATTCACCCTTCTAGTTTAAGCGGAGCTGTGAGGGGGAGAGATAACCTTCATAACCAAATTGAGTTTATGCTAAGAAATGCAAAGAATTCTGTCATCTTAATGACAACTGGGCAGGGTCTTGTCAGGAAATATCCTGTCATAAGGAGAGTATTCAAGAAAGGCAATGGAAAAGTCAAGTTTAAGATTATAGCTTCTCCAACCAAAGAAGCAAAAGAAGTTGCAAAAAACCTTGGTCTTGCAGAAGTGAAATGGAGTGACAAGATAAACGGGAGGTTCATGATTGTTGATGAAAAAGATGTTATTTTCATGGTCATGAATGACAGCAAAGTTCACGAGGATTATGACACTGGTATCTGGGTGAACACGCCATATTTTGCAGGAACCTTAAACAAAATGTTTGATTTGGTTTGGAATAAGTTGTGAAAATGATTGAAGTCCCGTATTACCTGAAGAAACCAAATGGGGGAGGGCATGGTTCTTTTAAAGACTGGGGGTTTAAGGATTATATGGTGACTGCTTGTCTTGGTTCTGGTATGAGGTGGGATTTTGAGACTCTTTGTGAGGGAGATGTGATTGTTGTGACCTCAAAGGATACAAATATCCCCTGTGCCATAAACTTCTCCCGTATGGAGATTCTTGAATTTTATAAAAAGTTGATGAAGATTGATACTTATGGGGGTTTTGAAAGAATGTTTGGACCTGTTAATTCAGGAAAGAAATGTTTTTAAATATTGTTTGTCTATCAAGGAAAAAATGAATGAACTCATATTCGAGCATAATGATGGAATGTTGGATTCCAGATTTAGTAAGGGTACTATCGAAGAGATTTCATTAGACCAAAATGTTGATGTCAGGTACGAAGACGACGGGAATTTTTATGTGGTTGGTTTTGATAAAAAGGATGGGATAAAGATAATGTTTAGTGTTTATGAATCATTATTAACCAGAGTTTATGGAAGAGATATTGACAAGAAATTTATCTCTCAGATGTTTAAAGAGAATTGCGAATTAACTTCTATTGAAGATGTCAATTATATGGTTGTTAACAGGGAAACTGTTTCTTCTGGAAAAGTGTATTCTACTGGTCGTGGAATTGATATTCGTGATAGATATATACGAGATGATAGAAGATTTAGAGAGCATAATTTTTTTGGGTAATCAGCCCCCTTTTTCATAAGATGCTGTCCACTTGAAATCTCTTGGTTTTCTCTTTAGTTTCAGCATATTTTTTTCGCATTTTGACTTGTCAAAGTAGAGAACTTTTCCATCTTTTTTTACCACTATTTTTCCTGTTCCTTTAGGAATGTTTTCCCCGCAGAATGAACATTTAGGCATTTTACTTCCTCCCTTGAGTAAGTTTTCTTGCTTCTATTTCAGTTTCCCTTAGCATCAATGTGTCACCTGGTCTTACTGGGCCTTTCACATTTCTTCTTATGATTTTTCCTGAATCTCTTCCTTCAAGAACCTTGCATCTTACTTGTGTTACTTCACCTTTTGTTCCTGTTCTTCCAACAATCTCTTCTACAGTTGCAGGATATGCACTTGAAAATAAAGAACTGCCTTCCCTTCTTGTCAGTCCTATGTCCCCAGTACCTTTTTTAGGTCCTCTTTGCCTGGAGATTCTCTCCTTTTTTTGTTTTTTTTCTTTTTTTTTGCTCATTTTATTTCTTTGCTAATTTCTCCTTGAGCTGTTTTATTATTTCTCTTGCGTCTCCTTCATTGATTATTACCACTGCTGTGGTTGCCACATCAAGTCCTGCTGCTGCACCTAGTTCCTCCTTGCTTGAGACTGTCACGCACGGAACTTGTTTTTCCTCGCATAATGGTGCAAGGTGCATTATTATCTCTTTTGGACTTGTGTCTTCTGCTATCAGAACTAATTTAGCAATTCCTCTCTCAATTATCTTTGTTGCCTCATTTGAACCTTTTTTGAGCTTTCCTGTTTTCTTTGCTATCTCAACAGCTTCATAAGCCTTGTCCTGCAAATCTTTTGCTTCAGCCATTTTTTACCTCCATAAGTATTTGTAGTTTGATTTGTAAGGCGAAAGATGGTTTTATAAATGTTATGGTGAAACAAGTTCACCAGACCTTCGTTCCCACTGCGATATCAGTGAACAAGTTCACTGGAACATTCGTTCGACTTCGTCTCACAAAGGAATCAGTGGACACTTTAGCCACCTGCGACTTCGTCTTGGTGCGCTGTGCTCACAAAGGTTGTTGATGCTTGCGCATCAGACCGTTTGTTCGCTGCGTGCTCACAAAGGTTGTTGATGCTTGCGCATCAGACCGTTTGTTCGCTGCGTGCTCACAAAGGTTGT
>JAHJQH010000076.1 GCA_018819375.1 Nanobdellota archaeon | reverse complement strand
TATAACGTGATATAAGCGAACTTTTTTATACTTTTCGGTGCTTATTGGCTGGATGGACGAACTTCAATTGGTTTCTCAGGAGATGTGTGTAAGAGGATTTAGCCAGAAAACCAAGAAAACTTATTTGAGCATCTTTAAAGGGTTTATGGGGTTTTCAAACAAGAAAGTTAAAGAATGTTCTGTTGAAGATATTAAAGGATATTTGGCTCACCTAAATAAAAAAGGCAGAACAAATATTTCTCTTAATTTGGTGATTAGTGCCTTAAAGTTTTCTTTTTTCGTCTTCGGAAAGAATATAAACATAAAGAGGCCAACAAAGGAAAAACATTTGCCTTCTGTACTCTCTAAGGAAGAGGTTAAGAGAATAATCAATTCTGTTCAGAACCCAAAACATAAACTAATCTTAAAAACAATTTATGGATTGGGGTTAAGAGTGTCTGAAGCAGTAAACTTAAAACCAGAACATATTGAGTTTAACAGAAAGATGGTTTTGATTAAGAACTCAAAAGGGAATAAGGACAGGTATGTTTTTTTGCCAAATATGTTAGAAGGAGATTTACAGAGATATATTCAGTTAGGCAAAAATTCCTATGTTTTCCAGGGAAGGAAAGGCAAATTAACAACAAAAACAATCCAGAAAGTATTTGAAAATGCTTTAAAAAAATCAGGGATAGGCAAAAAGGCGAGTTGTCATACGCTTCGTCATTCATTTGCAACGCACTTATTAGAAAATGGAGTGGATGTGAGAATAATACAAAAACTGTTGGGCCATTCAAAATTAGAAACAACACAAGTTTACACGCATGTATCAAACTTTCAATTAAAAAATGTAAAGAGCCCATTAGATGAACTTGATTTGGGTTAATAAGGTAAATTAAGATGAACCAATTTCCATATGAAAAAGTGAAGAGAGAAGTTTTTGTGAAACAGGAGGCAGAAACAAACAGCGAGTATGGGGTGAATCCTTTTGAGAGGAAAGTTGAGGAGTTGATTGAAATTGGGATAGTGAATGTGAACAAGCCATATGGCCCTACTTCTCATCAGGTTTCTGCTTATGTGCAGGGGATTTTGAATATTAAGAAGAGCGGACATTCCGGCACTCTTGACCCGCACGTAACTGGCGTTCTTCC
Source organism: Nanobdellota archaeon (assembly GCA_018819375.1). Classification (GTDB taxonomy): domain Archaea; phylum Nanobdellota; class Nanobdellia; order SCGC-AAA011-G17; family GW2011-AR20; genus JAHJQH01. Next base: position 900 of record JAHJQH010000076.1, on the reverse strand, counting down.
TGTTGCCCTGCAGAGAGGGACAAGAATTGTGCAGTTTTTGCTGAAACTGGGCAAGGAATATGTCTGCCTTATGCATATTCACAAGGATGTTCCTGTTTCAAAGATTCAGGAAGAAATGAACAAGTGGGTTGGCGTGATTGACCAGCTGCCCCCAATTAAATCTGCTGTAAAAAGAAGGATGAGGAAGAGGGAGATTTATTATATTGAAATTCTTGAGGTCAAGAAAAGAGAGGTGTTGTTAAGAATAGGAAGTGAGGCAGGTTTTTATGTAAGAAAGTTTTGTGATGATTTTGGAAAGAAAATTGGTGGGGGCGCGCATATGGCTGGGCTGGTAAGAACAAAAGTGAATGGATTTACTGACAAGAACTGGCATAGCCTGCAGGAATTAAAAGATGCATACGAATTCTGGAAGCAGGGAGATGAGAGGGAAATAAGAAAAATTGTCCTGCCTATTGAATCTGCGGTTGAGTTCCTGCCAAAAATCTGGGTTGTGGATAGTTGTGTGGATTCACTGTGCCACGGAGCTGACCTGAATGTTCCTGGCATATCCAAGTTTGAGAATTTTACAAAAGATGAGAATGCTGCTGTGATGAGCCTGAAAGGGGAGTTGGTGTGTGTTGGACAGACAAAAATGGAATCACAGGATATCCCTGAAAAAGAGAAAGGGCTTGTTCTTAAAACAAAGAAAGTGTTTATGAAAACAGAAGTTTATCCGAAATACAAAAAGCAGTAAAAAGATTTAAGTATTTTTCTAATATCCTGATGTTAAGATGAATGCCAAAGATTTAACCTGCTACCTTTTATGGTTTGATGACCCTGAAAGATATGTGGAAGAAATTAATGGAGATGTCATTGCCAAGCAACTTAGGGCAGACAGGTACTTGATGATTGGAGATTCTG
>JAHJQH010000014.1 GCA_018819375.1 Nanobdellota archaeon | reverse complement strand
ATAGTTGAAATTGCTGGTTTATCTATTTCTAATCATTAAGAAGGAAAAATTTTCGGGAGTGAAAGTGAACCGAATGGAATGGCGACCTATGGAATTACTGATAATTTCATTTATGCGAAGTTTTTTATACTTTTGAAGGATGTTGAAGAAAGGTTTTTTGAGTGAATTATATAAAATATCTTTTAATCTGTTACAAAACCGATTCCTTTCTTTTCCCCTTTCCATCCTTGAGGGAGTATTAAATATTTCTCTTTTGGAGAGTCTTTTTTATTGTCCTCAAAGTATGTCACAAAGAAAACCCTTTTATTACCACTAATCCCTTTTATTCCTTTAGAAAATAATAAATACCTGTTTGGGAGCAATAAATAAAGGTCACTTTTGTCTATTATTGGTTCTATTTCTATTTTTCCTTTGATGCCATATTTTCTTATCTCTCTTATTAATCTGGTTTTTTCTAACAACATTTCATTATTCATACTTGTTATTGCACATTCAAGAGAATTGGTCCTATTTCTTGTTGTTCCAACCCAAGGTCTTAATGCTGCTGAGGTCACCATAACAAGATGGTTGGTGGAAGGATATAAAAGAATATCTGTGGTTTAATGAATAGAATCGAAACTATGCATTCTTATGTGTTTTCTTGTTTATGCATTCTCACTGAGACCTTTTCTTTTTCTTATCTGCTGCCTTATTTTTTCCTGAAGTGACTCCGGCAGTTTTTCAAAAATCTGGTCAACGAGGTAGTGTGAGCCTTTTCCATTAGTTGCACTTCTTAGTTCTGACGTGAAACCAAACATTTCTGCAACAGGAAGTTTTGCCCTCACAGAAATATAATCTCCTTTTTGGTCCATTGTTATGACTGTTCCTCTCTTGTTCTGCACTAGCTTTGAAATTTCCCCCATATAATCCTGTGGTGCATCTATTTCAATTATCTGAAGTGGTTCAAATATGACTGGTTTTGAATGCATCATTGCTTCTTTTATGGCGTCTCTTACTGCTGGAAGCACTTGTGCTGGTCCCCTGTGAATTGCATCTTCGTGAAGTTTTGTGTCTGTTAAACCAACTTTAATTTTCATACATGGTTCTCTTGCCAGCGGGCCTTCATTTATTACCTGCTCAAATGCATCTGTGACCATTTCCATTACTTCTCCTATGTGCACTATTCCCCTTGTTGCATCAACTAACAAGTTTCCCTTAAATATGTCCTTGATTTTTTTTGCTTCTTTTGAATCTACTCCTAATTTCACGAAGGTGCTTATTACCTCATCATCTTTCTTTTTTATTCTTCCCTCTGAAAGGTCTCCTGTTTTTATTGCCTGATAGATGTTATTATCCAATGGTTCCACAATTATGTAAAATTTGTTGTGCTTGTTTGGACTTTTTCCTTCTATTTCCGGGGATTTGGATTGTATGGCTTCCCTGTAAACAACGATGGGTTCTGAGGTTTTTACATCAAGCCCTTTCTCTCTCTTTATCCTATTTTCTATAACCTCCAAATGGAGTTCTCCCATTCCACTCATCAGGTTTTCTCCTGTTTCCTTGTTTATTTTTATGTGGATGCAAGGGTCTTCTTTTCCAACCTGCCTTAACACCTCAACTAATCTGGGGAGGTCACCTGCTTTTTTTGCTTCTATGGATTTTGTGACCACAGGTTCAAATATGTGCTTTATTGCCTCGAATGTATGCATTGGCTCTTCTGAGATGGTTTCACCTGCATAAGTGTCCCTTAATCCCACTAATCCAATTATATTTCCTGCAGAAACTTCATCAACCTGAACTCTTGTTGCTCCCTTATAGACACTTACCTGTTGTATTCTTATCCTTCTTTTTGCAATATTCATATATACTTCGTCTCCCTGCTTGATTGTTCCTGAAAACAACCTTCCTGCTGCTACTTCTCCTGCGTGCTTGTCTATGACTACTTTTGTGACTATAAAAGAGACAGGGCCTTTTGAATCACAGCTTAACATCGCTTTTCCTTCTTTACTTTCCAACTCACCTTTCCATATCTTTGGAATCCTGTATGCCTGTGCCTGCTTCGGGTTGGGATGATTCCTGATGACCATATTTAAGATAACTTCGTGGACTGGTGCTTTTTTTGACAGCTCCTGATAGCTATCATCTTTGTAAGCATCTATTATATTCTTGAAACTAAGCCCTTTTTTCTTCATATAGGGGAAGCTTAAAGCCCATTTGTGAAATGCAGAACCAAATGCAACACTTCCTTCCTGAACATTGACCTGCCATTTTTCTTGATATTCTTCTGGAGCAAGATTTTTTATCAAAATATTAACTTCATCAATTATTTTCATAAACTTTTTTTGCATCTCTTCTGGCGTTAATTTAACTTCCCTGATTAACCTGTCCACCTTGTTTATGAAAAGAACTGGTTTTACTCTTTCTCTCAATGCCTGCTTAAGAACTGTTTCTGTCTGAGGCATGATTCCCTCTACTGCGCAGCAGACTACTATGGCTCCATCCACTGCCCTCATTGCCCTCGTGACATCACCTCCAAAATCAACATGTCCTGGGGTGTCTATAAGATTGATTAAATATTCCTTGCCTTCTAAATTGTGAACCATGCTTACATTTGCTGCATCTATTGTTATGCCTCTCTCTTTTTCATCATCGTGAAAGTCAAGAGCCAGTTGTTTTCCTGCTAACTCTTCACTCATCATCCCTGCACCAAGAAGAAGATTATCTGAAAATGTTGTGTTGTGAATTATTGCACCTTCTGCAACAAAGTTATGATTCTCTGAAATGGTAAAATCAAATAGTTCTTTTTCATAACCTGTTTTTATTTCTGAGACTTCTATAAAGGCCAAATCAGAAGTGTTTAGTAAGACTTTTTCTTCTATTAACCCTAACTGGTCTTTTGAATATCTTACTTCTATTGGGTTTGAGGTTGCATACAAATCATAAATATAAGATCCGATAGTCCTTTTTGCAATGGATTCTGCCCTTTTTTGCTTTGAATCTAATCCAAACCCAATATTCTCTATAAACAGATTAATTGATTTTCCGCTTAGATATAATGTATTTTTTTTATAATATTTTTGGGAGATACAACCAAATCTTAGCAATAGGAAATATAAATCTTCTATCATCCGACTACTTGCTGAACTTATGGAAATAGCTCTTCTTGATTTTTCAATAGTTCCGTCTGTGTCAAAATAACCCCTGATAAATTTTGATGCAAAATTTTCTGGTGATTGATATACTAACTTTGATATAGTAATTGAATGACTTTTGTTTTTTAGTGGATAGTTGAATACAGAATTCAGAATTTCTACTATTGTTCTGTTTGTAACCAACTCAGGGGTTCGATTGTATAATCTTAAGGAAGTTTCCACTCCAAACTCCTTGAATATGATATCTTTAAACTTCTTCCCTAACTCAGGTTTGCCTACAACAAACTTGTGATAAGATCCGTCTCCAAACATAAGGCCCGCGATATAGAATAAATCTTCAAAATTCTGGGGCAATTTGACTGAGATTGAACTTTTTCCCCGATGGCCTCCCTGCCTAAAGGTAATTTTATTAACCAAATCGTATGCTTCTTCTAAACCAATTGATAAAAGATTACAAACCCTCAAAAAATCTTTTAATAGATACCTTTTTTTCCAGACCCCGTGATAAAATGATTTATATTTAATTTCACTTACTTTTGGGTGGTATGATTTTAAGTTGCTCATTAATTTCTTTTTAATCTGTCTTGCAGGATCTTCTTTTAATAGAACATAAAATCTTTTTTTACTTAATTCTTTTAGCATCTCTCTTTTGATGGTCTTTTCAGTGATGAACGAGTCTGTTTTCAGCTTTTTTGCACATACAACCTTATCTTTTAAAGAAAGTTCACACCCTCTTTTCTCAATTAAACTACCTGAATCAAGGACAAGGTATTTATGTTCTGGCGAGGTTGTTATCTTAATCCCATTTCTTAATTTTAAAGAGGTGGTTTCTCCTCCAGAAAGTTTCCATGCAAGGTCTATCCTTCTTTTTTCTATATTTCCTGTTTTCTTGTTTAATGAGAATGTTTGAATCTTCAAGTGCCTGATATCATAAATCATCTCATCTTCTTCATTCTGAAACAAAACCCCTTTTTCTTCTGCTATCTTGTATAGCTCCTTAGCATTGATGTTAGTGCCATCTGACAGAACAATTCTTGTATCCCCAGAAACACATTTTCCGTGGTCGATATGCGCTACAACTCCGATGTTCCTGATTTTATTTGGATCTCGCATTAATTCTTTTATCTTCCCTGTTATCTTCTCTGCTTCCATGTGGAGAGTTGGGATAACCTAGTTTTTTAAAGTTATCGGTGGCAAGAAGAATTGTTTTGTTTAAATTTTTCTTAGGGAGATAGCAAAGTTTTTAAGCAAGGTTTTTTGATTTTATCTTATGGAAATCTTGTGTAATGGGGTGATTTTGGCTGATAGGGTGAAAATTTGTGATAACATTTTTTCAAAAACAAGGGGACTTATGTTGTCTAGGCCATTGAAAAAAGGACAAGGGCTTGTCTTGAGAGCTAATGAGGAGGGTGTGCTTGAGACAACGATTCATATGATGTTTGTGTTTTTTGGCATAGATGTTGTTTGGGTGAATGGAGGAATGGAAGTTGTTGATGTGCGCGAGAATATCAGGGCATTCACTCCTTTAATAGTCCCTAAAAAAGCTGCCAAGTATGTTATTGAACTTCCTACAGGAACAGCGAGACACGTGAATGTTGGTGACGTGATTGAGTTCAACTGATGGGGCTTAATGGGATCGCCCGGATTTGAACCGGGGTCGCATGGTCCCTAACCATGAAGCATAACCAAACTAGCCCACGATCCCATATAGGAAGGTTTATAATATTGGAGTTTTTAAATTTTTTTAATGAAAATATTTACTATAGGTGGTTTTTCTGAAGTAGGAAAGAATATGACTGCTGTGCAAGTGGGTGATGATGTAGGCATAATTGATATGGGATTATATCTCCCAAAACTTCTTAATTATGAGGAAGGAGATCCGAGGGATTTACCGACAAAACATATTGTTAGATTAGGCATAATCCCTGATGACAATATTATTGCACAAAATAAAGGCAAGGTTAAGTTTATTGCTTTTGGGCACGGGCATCTTGACCATCTTGGCGGTGCGCCTTATCTTGCCAGTAATTATCAATGCCCTCTGATTGGCACGCCTTATTCTATGGAAATTCTGGAATCCTTGATTAGGGACAGCAAGAAAAAAATAGAAAATCAGAGAATTGCAGTGAACCCAAATTCTCACAAGATTTTTGGGAAAATGAAATTAGAGTTTATTAATATGACCCACTCCATTCCTCAGACTGCTCTTGTTGCTGTTCATACTAAAGATGGAACCCTGCTTTATGCCAATGATTTCAAGTTAGACAATCATCCCATTTTAGGGAAAAAACCAAATTATGAGAGACTGGAAGAACTTGGAAAGAAAGGTGTTAAAGCAATGATTGTTGATTCCCTCTACTCGAGGAGAGATGGAAAGACACCAAGTGAACAAGTTGCAAGAGAGATGTTAAGAGATGTCCTTCTTGGAACTAATAATTCCGGAAAAGGACTGATTGTGACTACATTTGCAAGTCATATTGCAAGATTAAAGAGCATTATTCACTTTGGGAATTTGCTTAAGAGAAAAGTTGTGCTTGTTGGAAGAAGTATGCACAAGTATGTGGGGTGTGCTGAGAAAATCAAGCTCGTTAATTTTTCCAAAGATTCTGAGATATATGGATTTTCAGGAAAAGTTAGGGGGATTCTTGCAAAAATCAACAAGGAGAGAGAGAAGTATTTGATTGTATGCACTGGCAATCAGGGAGAACCTAATGCCATTCTCTCAAGAATGGCAAGAGATGAACTGCCATTCAAGCTTAATTCTGGAGATCATGTTGTTTTTTCGTGCAGAACTATTCCCACGCCTGAAACAATGGAAAACAGGAGAGTGCTTGAGGAGAGATTGAGGAAAAAAGGAGTTATAATGTTCAAGGATATTCACCAATCAGGGCACGCGAGTAAGGAAGATTTGAGACATTTGATTGAGATGGTAAACCCAAAACATATTATTCCTGCACATGGCGGAGAAGCAGGGAATAAAGGTCTTGCTAATCTTGCTGTTGAGATGGGGTACAAGTTAGGAGAGACAGTTCATCTGGTCAAGGATGGAAGCGTGTTAGAAGTTTAAAATACTTAATCGTCTTTTGTTTGAGGATACTTAAAAACCTTATTTTCATAATTTCTTAGAACAACTTCTTTTTCATTGATGCTAATGATGTAATCTGGGATTATTGGAATCTTGCCTCCTCCCCCAGGAGCGTCTATCACTAAATATGGAATCGCAACTCCTGATATATGCCCTCTCATACTTCTGTAAATCTCCATTCCTTCTTCAACCTTGGTCCTGAAATGATTTGTTCCTTTTACAGGATCTGCCTGATATATGTAATAGGGTTTTACTCTTATGTTCACAAGTCTTTTCACAAGCTCAATCATTGTTCCTGCATTATTATTTACTCCCTTGAGCAAGACGGTTTGATTTCCAAGCGGGATTCCAGCATCAGCAAGCATATTGCAAGCTTTTTCACTTTCAGGAGTTATCTCAAGTGGGTGATTGAAATGAGTGTTTATGTAGAGTGGATGATATTTTTTTAGCATTTCACATAAGTCAGGAGTTATTCTTTGAGGCAACACGCAGGGAATTTTTGTGCCAATACGAAGTATGCCTTTTCTTTTCTTGATTATTCCGTGAGCTTTGCTTATTATTTTTTCTAAAGAAGAGTTCTCAAGCAGGAGCGGGTCCCCCCCAGAAAGAATGATGTCCCTTATTTCCTGATGAGAGTTGAGATACTTAAATCCTGACTCCAGTTGCTCTTTTGTTACATGGCTCTTTTTATGCCCTACTTTTCTTTTCCTTGTACAGAAACGGCAGTACATAGCACACTTGTTTGAGATTAGAAATAATGCCCTGTCTGAATAGCGGTGAGTAATTAATGAAGGAACTCCTTGTCTTGACTGGTTGATTGTTTCCTCGTGGAGAGGGTCTTCTTCTCCCTCACTGTCTGTTATTTCTTTTATTGAAGGGATACACTGCTTGTAGATAGGATCATCTCTTTCCTTAATGAGAGAGAGATAGTAAGAATTTACCTTGGATGGATAAGTTTCACAGACTCT
>JAHJQH010000075.1 GCA_018819375.1 Nanobdellota archaeon | reverse complement strand
GTTATTAAGGGTTGATTTTGTTATGAATTAATAACAACCTACACATTTATATTTGTTTTTTATTTTCTTGTTCTTGATTTATTAATAAAGGAGGTAAAAATGAGTGGAATCGACAATCAAAAAAGAGAAATAAGTATGGATGATGTTCTTGTTTTAAGAAGGAGTTCTGGTAAATCTTTGGATTTCAACTTTAGACATCCTTTTAAAGGAAAAGAAAAAGATGTTGTTCTTTATTTTTTTGAGATGAAAAAAGAGAATATTCCATTGTTTTCACAAGTGGATGGAACGGACTTAGTAGGTTTTTATGATGTTGCTACCAGTTCTATATGGAAACTAAGAGTTGGGTTTAAGGAAGTAGATGTGGTTTTGATGGGTAGAGAAGGAGGGTTTAATAAATATTTTGCAAAGATGGATGCTGGGGGCGAGTTCTCTGAATTAATTTCTGAAATATCTCATCTGACCAAAATTTATCCTGAAAGAGAAAAGATTGGACAGCAATATCCATTTAGAAATTATAGCAGACCGCTTGAGGTTTTTTGTGGTTATATGTAATAAAATTGTATTAAGAATTATTTTTTCTTGGCTCTTTTTTTCTTTTTTCTCATTTTTTTTCTTTGCCATTTCCATCTCATCTGACCTTTTTTCTTCCATCTTCTTGAACTTCTCTTCATAGTTATTTTTGTGATTATATCCATTTATAAACCTTACCGAATGATTTAAAAACTGAAAATCACCCTAAAATCATATCCCGCGGTAACTCAACGGTAGAGTGCTCGGCTGTAGTTGTTATGCATGAATCGAGGGACCCTTTTAGGTCTGCTGTGAAAATTCATCAGCCGTTACCGAGATGTTGGGGGTTCAAAGTCGACTTTTTCTCTTTGAGAAAGAGAAAAACACCGCAGCAAAAGAGAAACCAGTATGGTTCGCTTCGCTCACAAGAGAGAAAGTATTGATGAAAGTCCCTCCCGCGGGATTGTTTTTTTCTATATATTTATAGTTGATATCTTTTGATGTGTGAACAATGAAGATTAGGATTATTTTTATCCAACAGGATGGATAAAAAAGGGGGATTTTATCCAACAGGATGAAAAGGTTTAAATAGTAGTTAAACTAAAGTTATTTTATGATCTCAAAAGATATTCTGAAAGAAGTACTAGTAGAACAACAGGAGGAAATAAGAAAACTTGACCAAAACAAGTTTTTGAAAAGAGACAAACTTGATAATTTAAAAGACTTTATTAAGATAAAAAGTAATATAATCATAAGCGGGGTTAGGAGATGTGGTAAATCTGTTTTTTTATCTCAGATTATGGACAAATATTTTGATAAATTTTATTACTTTAACTTTGAAGATGAGAGACTCTCTTCATTTGATGTGATGGATTTTAATAAAGCATATGAAGTTCTTGTTGAGGTATATGGAAGATCTAAAGTATTCTTTTTGGATGAAGTACAAAACATAGAAGGGTGGGAGAGATGGGTAAGAAGATTGTATGATAAGGATTTTAAATTTTTCATAACAGGTTCAAATGCAAGTATGTTGAGTAAAGAGTTGGCAACACGTCTCACGGGCAGACATTTAAGTTTCTCTATTTATCCATTTAGTTTTAAAGAGTTTCTAAGATTTAAAAACTTCAAGCTTGCTAAAGATGATTTTCACCTAACAGAAAGGAGAGCTTTAATGAAAAGAATATTTGAAGAATATTTGGAATTGGGGGGATTTCCAGAACATGTAACAGATACACGAATTGAAATTCTTCAGGAATATTTTAATACAATACTCAGAAGGGATGTTTCTGAAAGGCATAATATCAAAAATGTTAAGCAATTGAAAGAATTGGCAAGGTTTTTAATAACAAATGTAGGGAGGTTAAGTTCATATAATCAATTAAAGAGATTAACCCACCTTAAAAGTGTAAGTACTATAATAAAATATCTTTCATATCTTGAAGAATCTTATTTGATATTACCTGTGCTATTTTTTAGTTATTCCCTTAAAAGTCAGATTAAACAACCATTTAAGGTATATTGTATAGACCATGCAATGAGAAATGCTATAAGTTCAAGATTTAGTAAAGATGAAGGTTGGCTTTATGAAAATATTATTGCAGTTGAATTGAGAAGAAGAAATAAAGAATTATATTACTGGAAAAACCAGGATAAAGAAGAAATTGATTTTGTGATTAAAAAAGGTCTTAAAGTAAATCAGTTAATCCAGGTTTGTTCTGATATGGATGATCCTTATGTGGAAAAGAGGGAAGTTAAAGCTTTGTTGAAAGCAAGCAAAGAACTTAAATGTAGGAATCTCCTCATAATAACAAAAGAAAAAGAAGGAGAGAAAGTTATAGATAAAAAAAAGATTAAATATATGCCTTTGTGGAAATGGTTGTTGTCATAAAAATCCCCAAGGAGTGCCAAATAAGGCCGAACCTCCTAAAATAGACTTGTTAGGGTCGTTTATCTGCTTCGCAGGTCTCCTAATAGGGATGAGGGGCATTGCCCATTTTTTATTTTTCGAATATCTTTTCTGTATATCTATGATTAATATCTTTGGATTAGGGGATACTTCAAAAATTATATTAAATCACAACAAGATTTCAATAGCTTTATAAATTATTGAATCTTTTTTTGGGATATGAGGAAAAAGGGGAAAGGGCAGTCAGCTATGGAGTTTGTTATAACTTATGGCTGGGCAGTGTTGATTGTCATAATTGCATTTGGAATCTTGTTTTATCTTGGTGTTTTTAGTTCTAAGGCAGGTAATGCTTGCACAAGCCCTGCACCTTTGTCGTGCAGGGATGTAAAACTTGAGAATGATGGAGCCCTGACAATAGTCAGTGGTATTGCAGGAGCGTCTTCAGCGAGAATTACACAAATTTTATTACAGTCTCCTATGACAAGAACAATTAATGAGGAAGAATTAAATTCACTTTTATCTGAAAATGGGAGGGAATTAGGAGAAACTATTAATGAACTCACCATTCCTCTTGGCATTGATAATATTAAGTCAGGTCAAAAATTTTCTGGGACAGTGATAGTGGAGTACTCTATGGGGGGTAGTTCTTTAACTCATCTAACAACCATTGAATTTTCAGGAAAGGTGGAAGATGCCACACAAAAAACACATTTTGGATGTGTAAGCAATACTTGTACTTTAGTCAGTGGCAGTGGCATAGATGAATGTGACTTTGAAGGGGAAAGGTGTGTCATAATTCCTGACCCGTGCGATTTTGAGGAATGTGGTACTTTTGAGTGTAAGGTTGTTGATGGGCCGTTTAATTGCTTTTATGTAAAAATAACCCCCACCGAGAGAAGAATAAAGGTTATTGATGATGGTTCTGTAGTGAAATCAACAGACCCTGACAGCGTGAACTATGATGAAGGTGGTAATCCTTATTATTGCCCGACAGTCAGTTGGGGGGAAGAGACTTATAATCCTGGGATTGTGAATATTCTTGAACTTTATAGTTGTGGAAGCCCCACACAAGGAGTAAGAATCGGGGATTCTTTTTCAGGAGTGATAAGAATTCCTTATTACACTGAACTTGAGGGTGTTGAAAACTGGGCAAGACTCGAGTTTTCAGGAAATGTGAGAGCATCATGATTAGAATAACAAATAATCAAATTGTTTGGAGGGAAGATGGTTATTGTATTAAACAAGAAAAATTTTGAAAG
>JAHJQH010000074.1 GCA_018819375.1 Nanobdellota archaeon | reverse complement strand
TGGTTTTGTTCTTGTTTTTGGGGTGGTCCTTGTTGGAATCATTAATTTTAAAATATACCAAAGGAGGAAAGGGCTCGAATTAATACTTTCTGATTATCTTCAGCTTGTTGCTGCTAATGTTGGTGCTGGAATGCCCATTGATCAAGCTATGTGGTATGCAGTCAGAGACCGGTTTGGGATTTTGTCTTTAGAAATACAGACTGTTGCAAAAAAAGTCATGAGTGGAACTGAATTAAGTGATGCTCTAAGGGAATTTTCCCAGAAATATGATTCTGATATCCTAAATCAGACAATTACTCTTTTGATAGAAAGCCTGGAAACTGGAGGAGAGATAGCTAATCTGGTTGCTGATGTATCCTGGAACATAAGGGAAGGTCAAATCATGAAGAAAGAGGTAAGTGCAGATGTCATGTCTTATATTATTTTCATATCTTTTGCTTCCTTGTTTGCTGCCCCGCTTCTTTTTGCTTTATCCTTGAAATTAATTACCATAATGTCCAATGTCATGGGTGGCATTGACTTGACTGGTGTTGCAGGAGTAAGTTCCTTGTTTTCGTTTCAGGGGACAGAAGGATTAGTCTCTCCCCGTGATTTCAAGATTTTTACCTTTGTTTGCTTGGGGTCAACGAGCTTGTTTTCTTCTTTAATACTCTCAAGCATAAAGACGGGATCTCTCAAGAACAGCATAAAATATGTTCCGTTGTTTGTGTTGATAACTTATGGGCTGTTCATACTTATTTCTGCTGTGTTGGACATCGTGTTTGGAAGCTTGATTCAGATTGTTTAGGTTAGGTTAAGAGCATTTATCCCTGGTGAGAAGAGAGGAGATATTTTCTATTAAAGAAGTTCGTGAGTGCTCCAACCTTATCTCAAATACTTTTTTATTATGTTCTCTTAATTTTTCTAATATTTCTACCCCAATTACATATCCTATTGAAGCTCTTTTCTTATCTAATATTTCCATAGCATAATGTTCTCTTTCTTTGGTTAGAATCTTGTTTATATCTCTTATTGTGTTTGTAGAATAGATACTGATGCCAGGAAGCTTACATTCGTTGCATACTTGTTCTAATGCGGATTTTTCATTTTTTAAAGAATCTGTGATACTTATTATCTCTCTTGTTTTTTCTAAGAGGATATCATACCCTTCTCTGTTCCCTTCAGCGATGTAATTTAAATTATCCATTATTTCTTTTATATACTCCTTGCAAGGGTTACAAGGGTCTAATATTAAGGGTGTCATAATGTTATCACTTTTTAGGTGTATATTTAAAGGTTTCGTATTTAAGTATGGCAGTACCAAAAGATGAGTTTTGAGGTGGTTTTTGTTTGGAGGGTTGCGAAGAATTTTCTTTCAAACTGGATGGTATCTCCTATTTTTACTTTTTTTATGTCCGGCTCTGCAATTGCTTTTATTTTTTTCCCATTTTCCATTATTATTTCTATTTTTATTAAATCTCTTGAAACAGGGAGCCAGTGAATCTGTTTTGTGTTTAGTTTTGGGTCATACTTGTTTGAGAGGAAGATGTTATTCCTGAAATTGAACAGATGCATAAGCCGGTAGTTTCTGTCTTTTTTTGGATTGTCTTTTTTTTCTATGTAGAATTCAGAGGAGGTCTTCATTTTTCTCGTGCCAAGTTCTTGATTGTTTGGATGTGAAGGAAGAACTGCGGTTGTTTTTTTAGTATTTTTTATTGTGATTTTTTCTGGTTCTTCTATGCAAAAATACCTTTTGCTTGTTTTTTCTATGAGCTTCCTGTTTTCTGCATATAGGGAATCTATCGGTACTGTAATTTCATTCTGGTTAAGTCCAAAACTGAGACAGAACTTTCTTATTGCCTCTGGTTTTATGCCTCTTTTTTGCAAGGATTGCAGTGACCACGTCCTTGGATCATCCCAGCCGAAGTATTCTCCTGATTCCACTTCTTTTTTTGCTTTTGACTTGCTGAGTTTTACTCCCTGAATTTGTACAAGGCCTGTGTGAATTATCTCTGGATGAGGCCATTTTAAAATGTCCCAGATGTATTTTTCCATTTCGCTTTCTATCATAAGTTCTTTTCCTCTTATGATGTGAGTTATGTTGAGAAGATGGTCGTCAATTGCCCACGAAAAATCAAGAAGAGGCCAAACCCTTGCTTTTGTTCTTGGGTGGAGTTGGCCTGATATCCTGAAGATTACACGGTCCCTGAATGCCGGGTTTGGATGGGACATCGAGGTCTTTATTCTTAATGTGGCTGAACCTGGCTCTGAGCTGAACATTTTTTTCCAATCTTTCAGGTTTTGTTCTGGAAGTTTTTTCCTGCACGTGCATTCTGTCTTGTTTATCCTGTTTTTCTTTAATTCTTCTTGTGGGCAGGTACAGACATATGCTTTGTTTAATTTTATCAGCTTTTCTGCGTATGGATAGTACATCTGCAGCCTGTCTGATTTGCAGTATGTTTTTTCTATTTTTATGTTCAGAAATTTTAGGCCTTCTGGAATAAGATTGTAAGCTTCTTTAGAGATGGATTTCTCTTTTGAGCCAATGGTATCATCTATTACTAACAAGAATTTTCCCTTGTATTTTCTTGCATAGTAATCATTGATAATTGCTGGTTTTGCATTTCCTATGTGCAAAGGTCCTGAAGGAAATGGTGCAAGCCTGACGATTAC
>JAHJQH010000073.1 GCA_018819375.1 Nanobdellota archaeon | reverse complement strand
TTTCCTATTACTGCTCCCTGATTGGCTTTTCCTCCGTATTTTACTGCGTTCTGGAGAGCATATTTAAGAATGAGCTCTCTTATTTCAATATTTTTCTTTTCACCCTTTTTTTTCATAGGAAAAGAGATGTTTCCTGGTTTTTTAAGTTTTCTTGTGCGATTGATGAAACCGAAAGGTTTATATAGGGGGGTTGGTGTTTTTTGTTACTAAAGAGTGAGTAACTCTTTAAGGGTAGCAAAAAAGTTTTGGAGGAAAAATGACTAAACCTAAAATTTCAAAATTTTCAAGTCATAGTGCTAACACCGGCGGGAGTTCAATTACGAATCCAAGAAAACCTGGCAGTGATGGAAGTATAAACAGTGTTAAAGATGAAGTGAGTAGGGTTAACAGTTATACTACTAGGGGTCATTTTTTAGAAGATCAAATTGGTAAATTGTGTAAGATATGCAGAGAGTCTGATAAGAAGTCTAGAGAGTTTGATTATAGAATTATTCTAAACGACTCTACACTCTGTGGTGTGAGTGATAAAATGGATAAAAAAGATTGTAATTATCTTAATGTTGGATTGGCGACAAGTTTTTCTTGTTTAGAAGAGAAAAATCAATTTATGCTTCCAGCTTCAAAAAATAAGAAGTCAGCAATTGGCTATCAGTGTAACAAAACACCTATTAAAAATACCGGAGGTAAAAGAAAATGAATGCAAATAAACCAAATAAGGATGAAATGATTGGATTTCACAAAGGAGCTGTTTCAACTCTTGCCAAGGAGAGGATTGAGCTGATAAAATTAGTTCAGGTTACTGAACAGATAATGCAGGCTCATATCAAGGCGTTGAAGGAGCTTGGAATTGACTTGGAAAAAGAAGCAAAAGATGCAATAGAGAAGATGAAAAAAGAAAAGAAAACAAAACTTGATGAGAGGATTGGATGAGAAGTTAAGATGAAAAGTCAAAAACTGAATTACAAGAAAAGGAAATTTCCTATTGGGAAAAAGGGACTTGGAGCTATTCTAGTGCTTGGCGCATCTTATTTTTTGCTTAAAGGATGTATTGATACACTGTTGAATAAGGGGACTAATCCTGTTCCAGATGATCCTGTTGGTTATGCAGAGGTTGTTTTGTCTGATAAAATCATTCCTGCTGAGGATAATACTTCTTTTGAGGAATATTTTTCCAAGTTTTTGAGGGCTAACAGGGAGATTGAGCATCTTTTGAGGATAGGTCCCTATAATGGGGCTATTTATGCTGATAGAAGTTTGGGCAGTAATCCTCTTGTTAAGGTTTTGGATACTGACAGAGATGGCAAGGCAGAGTATTTGACAGAACATCCTAATGGAGGGCTCCAAGAAAAAATCTCCAAACCAATTACATCCACTATCTATTGCGAGTAATCTCAAGGTAATCTTATGGATCTCAAGGTAATCTTATGGATCTCAAGGTAATCTTATGGATCTCAAGGTAATCTTATGGGCAGGTTTATATCTTTTTCTTTTTTTGTTTTTGTATGACAAATACTTTTAAGTATAGAAGGAACTCTGATAGAAAGAGGAAATATCTTCGTAAGAGAGACCGAATTGATTGGTATCTTGAGAAAGTAAGTGTTCTTAACCAGGGGGCGTCTAAAAATTTAAGTGGTGTTGATTTGGCGAGGAAAGTCTTAGTGTCTGATTATTTTGGGCGAGAGTTGGGTCCTAGTGAGGAGTTTAAGAGGGTAAGTGCTTTTTTTGGATCTTCGTTATATGACCGTCTTTTGTCTTTTATCTGCGAGGGGGGCAGAGAAAACAGCAGAACTTTTTTGGATTCTTCAGTGATGATGATATCTCCCATGGATTCTATTCTCAAGCATGTTCTTAGATGCTGTGACGGAAAAAAGATACTAAATTTGAAGAAAAACTATCTCCTTATTACGACGGACTTTTTGACTCTTTTAGGAAGCATCTTGTTAATTTTTCTGTTTTGTTGAATCATTCTAATCAATTTTTAATGCTCCCTTCAGTTTATTCTGAGATTATTGGTCTTAAAGAAGGGGAGAAAGTCCGTCAGGAGCTCTTAAAACTTCTGAAAAAGGGATATCAAAGGCACAAAATCTGGATTAATCGTGCTATTGAAATTTATAGGGTGCATTCTTCTTTTCTTGAGAATGTTATGGCCTCTCATGAGGGAGACAGGAATAAACTTGGTTTTCTCATACATCCAGATGGTTCCCGCATGAAAAAAGAGCTTTGTGATTATATCCGCGGTGCGGTTGATACACCTCAAAGAATCAAAAAGGATTCATCTCATTTCAGCTCTCTTTTCATATGTGCTAATCATTGGAAAAAATCATCTTTTCGGAGAGGCAATGTTGCGATTATTTCTTTTGATAAGGATTTTTCCCTTCTTGCTGAGATTGCCAAAACTCATAGGGACAATCTTTCAAGTATTGTGGGCTTCCCTTTTGATATTAAACTGGAATCTCGTAGAATTACTAAGGGTTTTCCTATTTTGGTTTATCGTGTTACTCTTAACTACAACTGATTTTCTCCAGAACAAAACAAGAGACTTTTGTTCTGTGGATTGACTTCTTGTGATGCTTATAAGTTTGTTTTATTGGATGACTGAAGCTTATGATTCTTTTTATCCTGAAATTGTTTTTTTTTGCGAATGTGCTTATGAAATCTTTTGTTGAAGTTTTGTGAAGAGAATAGATTTTTTTTGATACCTGCATTGCTTTTTTTAGAAATTCCCTGTCTGCGTGGATTGTTTTTGTTCCAAATGGAGGGTTTTGAATTACGATGTCCACTTTTTTCCTGAAGTCTTTTATATCGGATTTTATTATTTTGAAGTTTTTGAACTGAGAAAGATTATGGCTTGCTATCTTGTTTGCTTCCTTGTCTTTTTCCACTAGATACACCTTTTTTGCCCCTAAAATGAGACACCCATATGCAAGAACTCCTGTTCCTGAACCAAGATCTGCGATTGTCCTGTTTTCTATGTCATTGTCGAGATACGCTGTCCATATTATTTCTGCTGCTGTTTCTGAATCTGTTGCGTACTGTTCTAGTTTGAGAATAGGATTAGTGAATGTTCTTAGTTTTGAAAGTTGGATTGCTAGTTGGGATTTGGTGATCATTTTTTTATCTTGAGGAGATCACCTATAGTGAGATTGGTGCTTCTCAAGTCCAGTTGTTTTTCTCGCTTTTCTTCTATTTGTTCTACTAATCTTATCCTGAAGAACTGCTCAAGTTTTCTTGCCAGTTTTATTGATGGTTCCAGATGGCCTGTTTCTATGTTGTGAATCACTGATTCCTTTTCTGCTATTCTTTGTGCAACTTCTTTTTGCTTCAAGTCCATTTTCTCTCTTGCATTCTTGATTATTGATGCATAATCATTGACTATTGAATCAACGAATTCTGTGGTTATGGTCCTGATTGGTCTTGGCAGTGGTTTTTCCTCTTCTATTACCGGCTTCTCTATTTTTACTGCTTTTCCGAATTCTGAGCAGTCATTACAAACAGAAAGCATCACTCCTTCTACTATTGCCTTGTTCAAGAACTCTGCTCTTTTTCCACACATTTCACACGATGGCATAGTTTGTGGTAAGATATAAAAATATTTAAAGGTTTATGGTTTGGTCGTGTTTTGATTTTAACTTGATTGTTTTAGTATCCCTTGCAGGCATCTATTTCCTCCTTGTAAAGGGGGCAGATTTCCTGAAGGATTTTTTCCTTTGATATAACTCCCTCGAACTTCTTGTCTTCTATGATTAAAGTGGGGGTTTTTGTTATGTTATAAGAGGATTTTATGATATTGATTATACTTATGTCTATATCTATTGACAATGGAATCAACATCATGTCTGGACCAAACATACTTTTTATTTCTTCTAATACCACTGATTGCACTCTCTGAGCTGATTTTTCTTCTATGTTTGGCTCATCTTTGTAGAAATAAACAAGATTAACATAATCTGCAGAACACTTTTCTTTTAAGGATATGCTGTTCAACAGAAATTCTGTTTTTAAGAGAGCATACTTTTGTTTTTCCAATTTAAATTTTTCTGTTATCTTATTGGCATTGTCATATTTTTCTAACCTAATACCTTGTTGATATACTTTATCTGCGAATCTTAAATTTTCATCTATGGACGCCTTGCAATATTCCGCAGGGACATTTTGATAATACAAACTCTGAAGCTTTGCATCTGCCCACTCTATTTCTACTTTTTTGTACTCTTCTTCTATTTCTGATATTCTCCCACTTTCTAGAGTATATCCTAATACAATGCCTAACCCAAATATTATTGCGGTCAAGATTCCTGCCTTAATGAAAATGGATTTCTGGGATTTAGCCATTGTAACTGGTGATTAGGTTTTGTTTATATATTTTACTTATACCACCTTACACCCTTTGTTGCCATTATATATATAGAATGTAGGAGTACCGGAGGAAACAATACAAGGTAGAGCAATAAGTATGCAAAAACAGTTACTATATGCCCCCTTACACCTAATTTCCCTTTATTCATGGTTCTTAGACCTGTTATCGTATATGCCAATGTGAATATTAAAAAAAGGATTATGAAAAACGTGAAGACAGTTGGGGTGATGTTTAACTCGTGCAATGCTAACTGAGGGACTCCAGAACCTGCAGCCATCGTGGCAGATATTATCTCTGCTTTTATTCTTGCAGCTATTAAATACAGAAATATAAAAAAGCCAATTATGCTTAATACATATGCTATCAGAAATCTCGGTGCTACGAAAAGGCCTAGTGTTGATTCTTTTACATTAAACAAAACTTTCCTGTATTTGTAAAGAGTTTGGAATCCCCCTATGTTCCATCTTAATCTTTGATTCCACCAACTCTTTAGTTTTATTGGGACATTCGTGTACACTCTTGCTGACAAGCACATCCTGTTCTTATAACCGTGTTTCATCAGCTTCCAACCTATTTCAATATCTTCTGTTATATTGGATGTATCAAATCCTCCTAATTTTCTTATTACTTCTGTCCTATACATACTTAGTGGTCCTGGCGTAACATGCACGCTGTCTACATAATCAAACAACTTTCTTGCAAAAGCCATAATAAAATATTCTATGCTCTGCATTTTGACAAATAATTTTGAACTATCTTTTGAAATAATGGCTCCTGTGACAGCACCTACTCCTGGATCATTGAAGTAACCCACCATTTTTGAAAAAGCATCTCTATTAGGGAAAGAATCAGCATCTGTTGTGACAAAAAACTCTCCTCTTGCTATCTTAAGAGCCTGATTCATAGAATCTGCCTTTCCTGTGTTTTTCTTGTTTATTATTGTTATTCCATTGAATTTCTTTATTTCTTTTAAGGTGTTATCTGTTGAACCATCATTTATGACTATTATTTCCATTAATTCTTTGGGATAATCTACAGATTGTATCGCGCGAATGGTGTCTGCTATATGTTTTTCCTCATTATAAGCTGGGATAGTCACGGTTAGAAACCTTAATTTTTCTGGTTCTTTGTCATGAAAAAGAGTTTTATGATTTTTTAAGTATAACATTATTAAAAGAATTGTTAAGTACATCGACACAAATATGAATATGAGGTAGATTATCACTAAGGTTTCCATTGTAATTGATCAAGTTTGTTGGTTATTTAAATTTGGTGTTTCTTCTTAAATGAGATGTTTTTTGTGCTTTTTTAAGTACATTCTTGCTGGATAGTAAATCAACACTAATAATGGAACTGTGATCAGCCAAGAGTAACCTGCTGATAAATGAGACCCAAGCCCTGTTATTTCAAGGACTTTTACAATTACCAATAAATGAAACACGTATACAAAGAAAGCTGATTTACCATAAACTTCAAGAAACCTTGAAACAATTGAATCTTTTCTTAATTTCTGGTATATTGCATATAACACGGAAAACAGTATTATTGATTCTGTGATTCCTAGAAAGGTTAAAGAGAGAGACCTTTGATAATAGTTTATTCTTATAACATAAAAATGAAAGATGATGCTTAGGGCTGCGAAGGATAAACCATACAAAAATAGTTTTTTGTAGTGTTTCTTTTGTATGAACTGAAAAAAAAGAATCCCTCCAAGCATAAATGGAAGCAAATTTATTACTGAAAACCATCCTCTGAAAAATATATTTAAAATTATATTCAACACCGAGATGTTGATTCTATAGATGTTAAAGATATGCAAGAGATAATGTTGCAAACCTGCACATAAGAATATGAGAATTAATGCAGCTTTCTTGAAATATTTCTTTTCAAGAAATAAGACAATGAATATTGCAGTTATTATTGCTGTGAATCCTATTCCTTGAATTGCCTCATCCCATCTTAGATAGGTGTTAATTCCCCACATTATTGTTGTGAGGGGCAAACTAATTAAGACATAAATCCCGTACCTTTTTATTATTTCCAGGACGGTCCCTAATTTTGGTTTTTTCAGAAACAATCTTTTTTTGACAAGCAAAAAAACAGACATTCCTGAGACGAATGTGAATAATATTGATGGAGGTATCCATGTTATGGAATTTATTGATTTAACATAATATGGGGATGTGAGGTATATGTTTGAAACCCACAGAGCATTGAATATGTGTATCCAAGCCATTACTAAAAGGGAAAAACCCCTGAATATGTCAATATAAAGAAGCCTCTTGAATTTTTTTGTCTTACTTATGCCTACATTGATCGTATTCATCAATCACCCCTGAAAGTGTGTTTATATTTATGTTTTGTGATACTACATACTCTATTAATCCTTCCAGGTCTTTTGAGGAAATTCCATACTCTGAGTAAGAGGATTGTTTACTTTCTCTCACTAAGTGAATCAGGACTATTAACCACGTGTTATCCTTTTTAGCGTAATCGACCCACAGTTTCATCTCATCCAAATTTGTTTCATTTGTTACGTACTGGACTTTTAGATTTGTTTTATTCAAATTAGGGAGGTAATTATAACCTTTGTTGCTTGTCCTGATGGTATTATAATGCTTGTCAGCTAAATTTAAAACCTGGGAGTTGTATTTCCCATATGGGATTGACACAGAGTTTATGTGAAATCCTTTTTCCAACAAGAAGTTTTTTGAATTTTCCAGTTCTTTTTCTATTTCGGAAACTGGTATTTTTGTTAAGTCTGTATGTGTTACAGTATGACTTCCAATTTCCCATCCTGCTTTTTGCAAAGATTTTATACCTGTTAAGCTCATTAATGTGGTCCCCTCAAATTCTTTCCCTATTTTATCAGTTATTACGTATATTGTTGCTTGGATGTTGTGTTCTTGAAGTATTGGAAATGCAGTGTCATATTGTTCTTGGTATCCATCATCAAAAGTAAATGTTACATAAGAAGATTTACATTCCCTATTGCTTGAAATTAAAATTAATGCTCCTATGAATAGCATAAAAAGAATCAATACCTTACACTTCTTGTTCACTGCTTAATCCTCCAAATTTCTATTTCGTTTTCCTCATACTTTCTCTCTAGCAGTTTGCTGTACTTTGACACGAAAAGGAATCCTTCATCCTGGCTGTCCCATACTAATCCTTCTTTCATGTTGGGAGTGATGTAAACATATTTTATCTTATGTTTCTTCAGAAGGGCCTCTGTTTGTTTTATGTTTCTGCTGTGGAATATGATGCTTATGTCACTAAATATTTTTTCTACATCCCTGATATGTGCTGTTCTTTCATTTATTATTGTCTTTCTTTTTGCTATTTCATTTATCCAGGCACTATTTGACTGGTGAGAAAGGATTATATCCTGGCTTTCTGATACACTTTCTAATTCTTTTAATGAGTCAACCATTTGGTTTGTTGGATATTTTGAACCTATTGAACCAACAAAACTTAATCCTGAGAATATTAACCCACAGAGCAGAAGGAATAATGTGACATTTCTTGTTTCTTTTGATTCCCATCTCATGGAGCTTAACCTCAACAATCCTCTCGATGCCAAAAAACACAGAATGAAGTTAAGGTAAATAGCCCCGTTTTTGCTGAGCAGGGAAAATATTATGAGTGCTATCAAAATCATATATGGCTTGAAATTCTGATATTTCTTTTTCCATAGCCTGCTTAATCCAAAAAAAGCCAAGATTACTGCAAAAATACTCGCTCCAAATTCGCCTCCAATATCAAACAAGATATTGCTCACATTTTCTGTTGTTTTAGGAATATATCCCAAAGACCCTGTTTCTATTATGTGTGGGAGATGAATTACTACCATCACAGCTAATGTTATCAGCGAGATTTTTATGAACCTTTTTTGTGCTTCCTTGTTTTTTATTGAGTAAATCCCTAAAATGGACAAGGGAATTATGGTTTCCCAAAATCCAAAAAAAGGCAGTATGACAAACAAGACAGAAGACACGATTCTTGGAAATTTTTTTTCTGATAAGAAGAGATAGAATGCCGTGAGTGTTAAAGGCAGGGCTATTGTCAAATTTGTGAACTTTGTAAAAGCATATAAGAAAGACGGAGACAGAATTAAGAGCATAACAGATATGAAGGAAATAGACGGGTCTGATCTTAATCTTCTTAGTGAGAAATAAGCAAGTATTAATGTGAGTATCCCAAGCAATATTGGAATTACCTGCAGAAGGAGCGTGATGCTTACCCCCTTGGAGAGCATATATAATAAGAATATTGGGCCTAAATTATATGTGAAATCCCTGCCAGCGAAACTTAATGAGTCATGGGTTGGCATTGAGCTGTTTGTTTCTATGTTTTTTATTATTCTTTGATAGAAGTATGGTTCTGAGCCCATAAGTGGCTTGTTTATCCTTAAATACAGCGGACTAAGCAGTAAGATTAATCCTATTGCTATAAGGAGTATTAGTTTAGCATTTAACCTTATAGAGGGTTTCCCTTTCTTGTTTGAAACATTTTTCATTTTCTGTGTATGTCAGCTTGTTTATCCCATATTTTTGTTTTGCTTTTTTTGTAAATAATATATAATCCACATCATATTTTTCCAGCAACTGCAGTGCTTTTGATTCTGACCAGGTGTTGTATATGTAGAACACATCATTTAACCTTTCTTCTAAATCCGGGGCCAAAATATAATTTGAATCTACCACATTTTTACAATTAGTTATTCCTGTGATTAAGTTACCTTGCTCTGGTATGGACACTATTGTCGTGTTTTCGTTTACATTCTGACTTAGCCATTCCAGGTCCTCTATTTCCTGTGACTGTCTCGATGATGTTACTGCTGTTATGACTGATGGGATAACTGAAAACAAGAGCACCATCAGGACCAGAATAGTTATAAAATACTTCCTTAACTTGTGAAATTTTGTTATTTTTATGTATTCTGACAACCTGTCCAATGTCAATGAGGAGATTATTATCAGAAACGGGCTTAGCAAGAGTGCTCCTGCTCCTATCTCCAAAACATTTAGTATCATGAGAGTTATGATACTCAATAACGAGCTTGACAAGAGGATTATGTTCTCGTTTTTTTTCTTGAAAATGCCTATGTATATTCCAATGATTCCTAATATTAATGGTATGATGCCCAAAAGATACAGATACTGGATTATGTTAAACTCAATTTGAGAAGCTTCAATAAGTGTTGAAGAGATGTTGCTTTTTACTATTGAGAATCCATCTCTTATCAATCCTTTCTTGAACATCAAGAAGTTTAATAATGTTATCAAGAGAGCTGAAAATATCATCGCCTCTTTTTTTAACTTGGTGAGCTCTATTGATTCTGTTGCAGAGATTATCATATAAAACAAGAAGGAAAATACAATCAGGAAAGAGATTGGGTGAAGCAAGGGGAGGATGAAAGAGATTATCATAAAATACAGCAGATATCTCTTTTTCTCAATTTTCATCAGGAAATAAAACATAAGAAGAATTAATGGGAGGATTATGGAATATACTGAGAGTTTGTTTACATTTGTCTGAATCTCTATTGGAATAAATGCTGACAACAGGGCTGTTATGAGGCTTACTCCTTTTTTCCCTGTAATTTCTTTGGATATCACATAAGTAATCAAGACTATTGTTGAGGCAGATATTGCCAGGATTATCTTTAAGAGAATCGGGATTAGAGAGAAAGGCAGCATCAGGTAATGGAATAACTGCGGATAGAGAAATGTTCTTCCCCCGTAACTCAGAGGGTCATATGTCATTGGAAACCCTGATTGTTTTATGTGGCTTATTATTCTTAAATGCAGATAGGATTCATCACCTGAAAATTCAGGGTGACTTAATGCAAAGAACAATCTCATTAAAAGTGTCAATACAAAGATTATTATCAGGATGTAATTAAGTTTCTTTTTCATCTGGAATGTTCTCTTCTACTATTTTTTCAGAGAAAACCATATCAAATTTTTCTTTTAAGCTAGAGTCCACTACATCAAAATAATCGTAAAATCTCGAGGTGGTTTTTAAGAGTCTGGTTCTGCCTGCTTTTTCTGAACTGACGAATTCTAATTCCTTTAACTTTGCTATGTGGTCATATGCCTTGTTTCCTCTCATATGGACTATTTTTGACTGAAAAACAGGATTCTTGTAAGCTATTAATGCGAGTGTTTCCTGTGTTGGCCTGTCTAGTTCTGTGTCTTTCAGGAGTTTTGTGGTGAGATGGAGGTATTGCTTTCTTATGTTCAGTTTGTACTTATTCCCTTGCTCTGTCATCTCTAATGCTGAATCCTTGTTTTGGTATTCCTGAATCAATTCCCCTATTGCCTGCTTTATGGATTCTATTGAACTGATTTTGCAGAATTCTGCTATTTCTTCTGGTGATGCAAATCTTCCCAAAGTAAACAAAACTGCCTCTACCTGATTTTTTAATTGTTGATTTGGTATTGGTGACTCCTGGTTATTGAATTCCTGCATAGTTTCTGATTAGGGAGGGGGTGTTTTTAAAGTTTGAGGTTTGGCGTGTTTGTGGATGTTTCTGTTACTACTTTTTCGTGGGAGTAAATGGAAAAGCTTAAAAAGAGTGATTTGGTGTTTGTTGGTATGGTAAATGAAAGAAAAAAGCTGAAAATTGAGAAAGTTGGCAGCTCGTTAGAGATATCAATTCTTGATAGAATAAAAAGTGCTACTTCTGAAAAGAATAAATGCTTAGGTAGGATCATATGGGAAAGTGACCAGAAAAAAATCAATATGGCGGAGAAAACTGGGGAAGAGCCTTGTCTGACTTTTCAACCTGGAAAGTTAGCAATAATGTTTGAAGGTTTTGGCAGAAAATATAATTGCGGAAATTGTTCTGGTTATCAGATTTACTGTAAAGGTTACACTCCGATTGGTGAAATCTGACTTAGATATGAGGAGATTAGAACGGTTATGAGAAAATATCTTGATGTTTAGTTGAGTGGGTGATGAGGTTAGAGTGTTGGTTTGCAGGGGTGATTTTTATTCTTTTTCCTTTTTTTGCAAGTATTTTGTTGTATTTTCTTCTATTTTATTGAATTTAAAGTAAAGAACATCTTGATCATTATCCTGTCTTACATTCCATCCTTTTTCCCTGTATCTTGTTACTAAGTAATCCATAAGTTTTTGTGGGAGGCTATTTCTTACTCTTCTACCTAAAAGGTAAAGATCGCACTCAACTTCTTCTCTTCCATCAAGAAGATAATTTTTACTTAACCAATCATCAACTTTTTCCTCTATTCCGGATAACTCTTTCTCTTCTCTTTTTGTGAGCTTTACAGCTTCTTCTGGACTTAAAACCATTTTTTCCTCCTAATCACCTCTGGACGAACCTGGACGAATGTTTTGTTATTCTTTTTGATTACTGGTTATTGGTTATCGGTTTTTTGAATAGTTTTGTGTATTTTGTTATAAGACAGAAGATTTTTTAAAGGTATTGAAAATTTTTTAAAGGTATTGAAAAAATGGGGGTTTATGATTTTACCATCATACCTAAAAATAGGTGGGATCTCACCAGAAAGTAGGTAGGTTTATAAAGCGGTCTGTTTTTTGTGTTTTTATGTTAACAAAGGAGCAGATAAGAATATTAGGGGCATTTAAACAAGAACCATTTATCAAACTTACTTTCAAACAGATTAAGGGGGGGGTCGGGCAGAAATCTAATAACCTTGTTCAGAAATCATTAAGTGAATTTGGAAAGGAGGGATTGATTACCACAGAAAAAGTGGGGAATGTGATTCTTTATGGTTTAAACTTGGAAAATAACCTTACATTTTCTTATCTTAACCTGATTAATGACCTTGATATTGAAGCCAAGAAATCTTTAAAAGAAATCCTGCAAAATTTGCAGGACAGGTTGATGAAACACACACAATTTTTTATTTTGCTAGTGTTTGGGAGCTATGCGAAGAATAAACAAGGAAAAGGTTCTGATTTGGATATTGCAATTATTGTCGAATCTGGTGAAACAAAAAAGGAGATAACTCCCTTAATAGAAACAATTAAGAGAAGAGAATTGACTAAAATAGATTACCACGTGATTACAAAAGACGAGTTTTTAGAGATGGTTAAAGCAGATTACGAAAATCTTGGAAAGCAAATATATAAAAACAATATGGTTTTTTATGGGTTTGTTAATTATCTTAATCTGATAAAGGAGATAAAACATGAATGATGAATCAAGATTGTTTCATAGCCCTCGGGGGGATTTGAACCCCTGACCTTTTGCTTACGAGGCAAATGCTCTAACCACTGAGCTACGAGGGCAGCCCAATTTACTTCCTGATTATTTTCCTTTTTTCTGACATTCACTGCATAGTGCTTTTAGTTTGCCTTTTTCTCTTTTGTATGTTCCTTCTATCTTGCCGAGAAATGTCTCTGGAATCTTTTTTTTGCATATGTCACATTTTACCATAGTCTTGGTAGATGCAGAAGTTATTTAAAAGAGTTATGATATGTTCTGTCTTATGAAAAGAATAGCTGTTGTTGAGAGAAGCAGGTGTAATCCTGTTAAGTGCGGGGACTATCTTTGTATCAGGTTATGCCCTGTTAATCGTACTGGACACGAGTGCATTGTGAAAGGAGAGGATAAAAAAATTGTGATAGACGAGAAACTATGCACTGGCTGCAAAATATGTGAGCACAGGTGTCCTTATGATGCTATTTCTGTTGTTAATCTTCCAGAGAAACTAAAACAAGAACCAATTCACAGATTTGGAGAAAATATGTTTGAATTGTTTTCCCTGCCTGTTCCAAAAAAAGACATGATCCTTGGTATCTTGGGAAGGAATGGAATAGGAAAATCAACTGCGTTGGGCATCCTGGCTGGAGAATTAATGCCTAACCTTGGTGAGTACACTAATCCTCCATCTAAACAAGAGATTATCAAGAAATATTCCAATACCCTTGCTGGAGATTATTTTAAGAAATTGTTTTCAGGCGAACTTAAAGTTAGTTTTAAACCTCAAAGAGTAGAGCTCATACCTAAAAAATATTCTGGAGTTGTTGGAGAGTTGATTAAAAAAGTTGATGAGAGGCTCATTGGCGGTGAGCTTTTGAATGAGTTTGAGCTGGATGAACTCTTGGACAGGAATATTTCTGAACTAAGTGGCGGGGAATTGCAAAGGTTTGCTATTGCTGCGTGCCTGGCTAAGGACGCTGATTTTTATTTTTTTGATGAACCAATGTCTTTTTTGGATATCACCCACAGAATGAAAGTCGCGAAATTAATAAAGAAATTCTGTGAAGGTAAAAGTGTGGTTGTTGTTGAACATGATTTAACTGCATTGGATTACATTTCTGATGAAGTTCAGATTGTTTATGGAGAAGCAGGTGTTTATGGTATTTTTTCTCAAACAAAGTCCGTGAGCAGGGGAATAAATGAATATCTTGACGGTTATCTTAGTGAAGACAACATCAGGTTCAGGGAACATAGCATAAAGTTTTTTGATGGTTTGGAAGGGAGAGATATTTATGATGAGATTGCTCTTGAATTTCCTGGTTTTGAGAAAAGCTTTGATAATTTTAATTTAAAAACTATCGGAGGAAGTGTCCGCAAAGGGGAAGTTTTGGGTGTTATCGGAGCTAATGGTCTTGGAAAGACCACTTTTTTGAAAATACTTGCTGGCTTGATTGAACCTGATTCTGGAGAGATAGGAGCTGTTGATATTTCTTATAAACCACAATATCTTGACCTGAACATTGAGGGAACTGTTGAAGAAGTGCTTAAAAAAGAAGCAGGTTCTCTTTATGATTCTGGTTGGTACAGGCAGAATATCCTGGAAAAGTTGCGGCTTGGAAAAGTGATGCATAATGAAGTAAGGACTTTGTCTGGCGGAGAACTTCAGAAAGTTTACATTGCACTTACTTTGTCCAAGAAGGCAGATGTTTATGTCATGGATGAACCAAGTGCTTTTGTTGATGTGGAAGACAGAATTAAGGTTGCTGAGATTATCAAGGAGTTTATTGTGAAGAATGAAAAGTGTGCCATTGTTGTTGACCACGATATCCAGTTTGTTGATTATTTGGCTGATAACCTGCTTGTGTTTAGCGGTGTTTCTGGTGAAAATGGTTTTGTGGAAGGTGGTTTTGAAAAGAGAGAAGGGATGAACAAGGTCTTGAAGATGTTGGACATCACTTACAGGAGAGACAAGACCAGCCACAGACCAAGAATCAATAAGTCCGGAAGCCAGTTGGACAGGGAGCAGAGGGTGAGAGGGGAGTATTATTATGGGTGAAGGGTTATGAAGAAAAGATTTATGTATCATATGATACACAGAATATATCATAAAAAGAGGTGATGTGAAATTCCGAATGCTGTGACACACGTGCTGATACCCTTGATTTTGGTGGAGCTTTGGAGAGATTATTTTGTTAAGGGTAAGAGAAATTTCCCCCTACATTATGTCTTGATTGCTGGTCTTGCTGGTTTGCTTCCTGATATTGACATCTTAGTGTATTGGTTATTGAATGGTTTTGGGAGTGTTGGCTTACACGAGGTTCATCGGACATTTACTCATTCGTTGTTTTTTCCCTTGGCTTTTTTGATTTTGGGTTTTGTTTTCTGGAGAGTTAGATGTGGTTGGTTGGGAAGGCATAAGATGGAGCTCAGGTGCGTGTTTTTGATAATTGCTTTTGGATGTTTTGTTCATTTACTGCTGGATTTTCTCTTGTGTGGGTTTATCATGCCTTTTTATCCTATTTCTGAATGGGCTATTGGCTTGAATATTTTTGGGGGGGTACTTGAAGGGACACTGGTTTCAGGATTAGATGCTGTTATCCTTGCTGCGTGGCTTGTTCACGAGGAATTCAAACACAAAATCAGCGGTTTTTTTTAGAAATATGCTATTCTAACAAACTTTCATGAATTAAAAGATGATGGAATAATTTCATTAATCTTTCATCATCTCTTCTTGAAGATAACTTAGTCAGGTTCATATACTCATCGAAGCAACCCATTTTGAGAACCAAAAGAGGAATTTTGTGTTTAAGCAAAACCCAACTAAGGATCATCCTTATTGTTCTACTGTTTCCGTCAGAAAAAGGATGAATGCGTTGGAACTCATTATGTATATATCCTAACTTCATCAAACATTCTTTTTTGGTTTTAATTTCCTTTAACATTAAGCAAAACTCTTCAACTAATTTTGGAACTTTATTTGGGGAGGCTGTTTTAAATGTCGGATTTCCCTGAATCTTGTTTTGAACCAATTTGTATTTTCCTGCACCCCTATGCAAACTAAACATAACCCTCTTATTTATTTCTTTAATGTGTTCAGCTAAAATCTCTTCATCCAGATTTTCCAGGACATAATGCATTGCTTCATTAAGGTTTTTTACCATTTGAATATCTTTTTTTGGCTTGTCTGGATAAATATCTTTAAGAATTAACTCCCTAGTTTCACCTGAAGTAATCGTACCCCCCTCAAGTTGAGCTGAACCAGTCAAAAACTGAAAAATCTTGTCATCAAAAGGATTTAGAGGATTTGATTTTAACTTGAATACCTCTTCCTGAATATTTTTAAATTTAGTTAAACTAAACTTGTAAGAGATGCCACTTAGTTTGAGGACATAACCAAATAATTGGTGTTGAAGGATTATTCCTTTCTTAGGTCTTTTTTTAGTAATCAAAACAAATTGATTCTCTTCTAGATATTTCATTAATTCTGTATTTTCCTTATTTGCTTTTAATCTCAAAGGCCTGATGTTTGGAGCTGATTTGAACAATTCCCTTATTACAAGAGGCATATTTTTGGATAAAATCTTATTATACCCCAACCCATTTTTCAGACAATACTTTATTATCTTAAACAAAAGAAAAGTGTGTTCATTCTTTATTGGGACATAAGTAGAATTTGTCTTTTTTATTAATCCTTCCTTAACTAGTTTATTCAAATGCACATAAACTGGTTTCTTGAAAGGAAGGTCCTTTGCCTTGCAGGGTGCATATTCTATTATTTCTGAAAAAACATCATATCTAGTTGGCATACTTTTCTATATATCTAAAAGTATATAAAATTAACTATTTTTATAAAAAAAGTGCAAAAAAAGTTAATTAATCCCTTATATCTCTGGGATTTTCTACTAAAACTGGTTTTTCTTTGAGGGGGGTAGTTTTTTAAGTTTTTT
>JAHJQH010000013.1 GCA_018819375.1 Nanobdellota archaeon | reverse complement strand
CTGATGTTAAGATGAATGCCAAAGATTTAACCTGCTACCTTTTATGGTTTGATGACCCTGAAAGATATGTGGAAGAAATTAATGGAGATGTCATTGCCAAGCAACTTAGGGCAGACAGGTACTTGATGATTGGAGATTCTGGCAAGGCCGGGTTTGGGATACATCTCAGAAATCCCAAAGGGGAATATGGGGGGTTGGAGGTTGGTAACAAGACATTGGAAGGTGCTCTTTCTGTGTTTATGCATTCAAGGAAAATAGTAAATAATCATTGGTCTGGGATAGATGTGATTATAAGCAAAGAATGGGATTTGCTTGAGAAGGTTAGGAGGGAGATTGAGAAAAGTGCAGCAGATATCCCAGTAGACATTCCTAACAAGGATAAAGGAAATTTGCATTACAATGAGATTAGATGGAAGCGTGTTTATGTGAAATCTGATTTGAAGTGAAATCTGATTTAGGATGAAATCTGATTTAGGATGAAGCTTGTCTTAATGAATCTTGTTTTGTTTCTTAGTTCGTCTTGTTTCTTTTAAGGTTTCCTTTTAAAAAGCTTTAAGTATTTTTCTGTATTTTTTGTCTTGATGAAAATGAAGCATAATAGTTCAGAAAAAGGATTAGATTGTTACATTGTATGGATTAATGACCCTCACGATGTTTTGATGGGAGTTAACACAGAGCGCATTGCAAAGTTATATGATGCACATTCTTGGCTTTTAGTTGAAGAAGGCGGCTTTAATATGAAAAATGTCCTTGGGAGATGTAGTGGTGGGTCGGGGTATGGCTTGGATATGCCTAAGATTATTAGGAGATTTATGACTTTAAGGAAAGAAACTGATAAACCAAGGTCTCATATTGATGTCATAATCAGCAGGGATAAGAGGATGCTTGATAAGATTGAAGATGTATTGAGAAAACAAGAAGAAGAGATGAATCTTCCAATAGAACAGAGATATTGTTTTTCGTGGAAAGGGATTCATACTGGTCCATTAGGAGTTTCAGAAGAGGAGGGGGGGTTATATGGCTGGTAAGATACTAAATGGAGAAAGTTCTGTTAATGAGAGATTGACTACTTGGTTTGGCTATTGGGATGATGGGAGAGGAAATTACAGGTCAGTAGATACCTTGAAGGATTTTTCTTTTAAAAGAAACTGGTGGGAGAAAGGATTTAAGGAGGCTGGACTTACAGCTTTGTTGGTGCTTAGTTATCCTGTTATGGAAGTGTGGGACAGGATTAGTCCTAGAGAAAGGCGCGATAGAAAACAGCAGGATTATGAACGCCAGTGGGTTAGTTCAAAAGGGGTAATAGAAAGTCGTGATTCAGAGAGAGAACAAGAAAAACTGGGAAAAGAAGTCTATGCATTCTTTGATGGTCTTGGAGTACCCAGAGAAAAGATTTCTGAGAATATTGGAATGATGGGCTTTCTTGGAATGATGGGCTTTCCTTTCGGAAAGAGATAAAAAATTAAAGGCAGGAAAAAAGGTATTTTTGATTCGCCTTATAGTGTTGGGATTGGCACTGCTGAAGGAAGACCTTTATTGTAAACATCTTATTCAACCTCATCATACTTGGCTAACCAGCATTCTTTTGAAGAGATGATTGGAAGCAATTCCTGAATTGCTGTTTTTATTTTTAGCGGGTCGTGGTTTTTTGGTAGTTTCTGGTCATAGTGGGTCCTGATAAATTCCGGCTTTCCGTAAAATGCTGAGCTTTCCAAATCAAGAGTTTCATTTAACTGATAGGAGTTTCCTGTCTTGCTTATGTAACCTTCACCTGTGAAGTAAGAAAGAATGTCATAAATCTCTGAGAACTGGACACCTGACTTTGCAAATATCTCTGCTGCAGTGAATTTTTTTAGTTTTATGGCGACTGAAAAGATTCTCTTTTGCTGTGGAGAGAGCTCCCTGTTCAGAGGAATTATTTTTCCTTCTGGATGTTCTATTTTTTTTATTAATTTTCCTGTGTTAAGATTTATGAGGAGATTGAACTTATTCAGACCCAAAAACAAGCAGGGAATCAGGGTCGTCGTGATTTTCTTTCCTGACATCAACTCCCTGTCCTTCGAGGTAATAGGAGGTTGTATTATCGGCATTAGCTCATTGGTTTGATCGCCGGATTGAATCATGGAGTTTAATATGTCCACTGACTCCCCCCCGTGTTTTGTTTTTCTTGGTCTTATGTTAACAAACAAGGGCAGGTCAACAACACCAACTATCATTGCAGTGCCTATTGGCGTGTTCCTGATTTCTTTTTCTGTTTCTGTCGTGAGACCTTCTGCAGAAGATGAAACTGACCTGAGGTCTGAAGGGTTTGTGATTTTCAGTATGATTTGGGTTGAACATTGTGAGAGAGCATTTTTTTCTATTCTTGAAGGCCTTTGAGTTATCAGGCATAATCCTATGCCAAACTTCCTGCTCTCTGCTGCTATCTGCCTTATTATCCTTGAGCTTTTTGCCTCTCCGAAGTTTCTCTCTGGAATGAAGTTTTGTGCTTCTTCTATTACCACAAAAAAAGGAGGAATGTCCCCTCTTTTTCTCGCTTCAAACAAATCTTTCAATAACTTGTAGACAACGACCTCCTGAAGTTCTATGTCAACCCCCCTTAGATTGATGATAGAGCATTTTCCTGGTTTTATGATGTCTGTAAGTTCTGTAGGAGCGTGGGAGAACAGGTCCAGTTTCTGAATGTATTCGATTATGTTTATGAGCGTGTATTTCATATTGTTTTCTTCTGCTTCCAAGTGCAGAATTAGGGACTCAAAATCAGGAAGGTCCATATTTTTTATTGCTGAGTATAATAGTCCAAGCTGGGTGTTTGATAATTTTGCCGGAAGAAGATGAATCAGGTCTGAAGAAGAAAGTATGTTCTTGCTTAACTTTAGAGGGAGCGCATTTGGATTTGCTTTTGTGTCTGGAGAAAACTCCTGAATTTGTTCATTGAATCCTTTTGGTTTTATTCCAAATCTCAATAATTTTTCTTTGTTGTCAGGATTGGGGTATCTTAAACTTGAATATTCCCCGTGAGGGTCTATGATTAAAAGAGGGATTTTTTTCTCTAGAATTTCTTCAATCAGGACAGAAGTTGTATAACTCTTTCCGCTTCCTGTTCTTGCCAAGACCGCAACTTTGTGAGTGAGGAGTTTTTTCAGGTCAAGATTCACCTTGATGTCCGGATAATTCTCAAGTGTTCCGATGTATGCATTATTTTCCTTTTCCAATCCGAGTGTGGAAATTATGAAAGAACCTTCTGGTTTCAGGACTTCAGTGTTTGGCTCCAGCGGGGTTCTTAGTCTTTGGAGCTGATTGTGTTCCCTATAACCTATTACGCTGCAATCTGCGACAGTAGTATTTTTTTCTTTTCTTATTTCAACAATTTGGGCAAGAACATAACCTTCTCTCCCCATAACCTGCACATAATTGAATTTCTGGACAGGCATTGGAGAATTAAGTTCAGCAGAACCTTCAGGTGATGAAGTGTGCGGGTGTGCTGTTGCTAAGAAAGAGAATTGATTTGTGGATGTTTTCCCTATTATTCTTCCCAGTATCATTATGGCAGAAAAGGGCAGGTTTTATTAAAGCTTATTGGTGGTTCGGGATATATGAAGTGAATCATAAAAAGTTTATAAACAAGTGTTCGGAGATTATAACATATGTTCGAAGATTATAACAAGTGTTCAAAAATTATAAGCTGTGTTCGGAGATTATAACAAGTGTTCGGAGATTATAAGCTGTGTTCGAAGATTATAACAAGTGTTCGGAGATTATAACAAGTGTTCGGAGATTAGAATATATATTTAAAAATTATAACCACTTGATTAAGGTTAAGTGATAAAATGAAAAAACTATTTAAGATAACCAGGGAAAGCGGGATTCCGCTGATTGGGCTGGTGCAGATAGGTGTAATTGACAGGGGCACGAACTTATTGCAGGTTCGTCCAACTTCTGTCTGCAACCTTAATTGTGTTTACTGCTCTGCTGATGCAGGTTCTGAATCAAGATATAGAGTAACTGATTATGTTGCTGAAGTTGACTACTTGGTTGATTGGGTGAGGGAGGTTGTCAGTTTCAAGGCTGAGCACGGGTGTGATAAAGTGGAAATTAATCTTGATTCCTGCGGAGAGATAATGACTTATCCTGAAATATTTGAACTGATTAAAGGGATTAGCAAGATTGAAGGAATTGCAAAAATTTCCATGCAGACAAACGGGACACTTTTGGATGAGGGAAAAATAAAGAGGCTTGAGGAACTTGGGGTTGGACAGATTAATCTTTCTATGAACAGTCTTGATGCGAAACTGTGCAAGAAACTCTCTGGATGTAAATGGTATGATGTTCGGAAAATTAAAGAAATTGCCGAATTAATTAACAAGAGTGATATTAAATTATTGATTGCACCTGTCTGGATTCCTAAAGTCAATGATGAGGGGGTAATTGAATTAATTAAACTCTGCAAAGGACTTGGATGCAAGATAGGCATACAAAAGTATGAGGTTCATAAGAATGGCAGGAAAGTCAAGGGAGTGAGACCTGTGAAGTATTATAAGTTTTACAAGCAGTTGGAGGAGTTGGAAGATGAATTCAAGATTAAGCTAAAAATGGGGGCTGTTGATTTTGGGGTTAAGAAGTGCAAGAGAATTCCTTACAAGTTCAGGAAAGGAGAAACTGTTGAAGTTGTGATTAAGGGGCCTGGATGGATGAGAGATGAAATAATTGGTGTTAGTGCAAATGCTGGAAGAAACAGGGCCTTGACTGTGCTGAACTGTAATAGCAGGATTGG
>JAHJQH010000072.1 GCA_018819375.1 Nanobdellota archaeon | reverse complement strand
TTTTATATTTCTGAACATATTGATGACTATGAAAAAAGAGAGTGTTATAATCTAAAAAGATTAGGGGGTTGGGAGTGAGAATCCCGGACGGGGTAGTTTTTCTTAAGGTTAGGATTTGCACGTCTACACAGAAAGATTTATAAAGAATGTAGACGTACGGGGTTGTATGACATACACAGAAATTAAGGAAAGGAATGGGAGGAATTACTACTACCTAGCTAGATCCATGAGGGATGGAAAAAAAGTTTCTAAGAAGAGAGTATATCTCGGAGTCAATCTTAGCAAAAGTGAGTTAGAAGAAAAGAAGAAGGAAGTGGGGGGTTTGTTGGTGCCAAAAAGAAAAGAAAATGAAGCCCTGAAAAAAATTATTCCTACAATCAAGAAGATTCTGATTAGAAATCATATAAAAAAAGCAGGAATATTTGGGAGTTATGCTGCAGGAAACCCGAAAAAGAACAGTGACATTGATATCTTAATTCAGCCTCCAAGAGGGACTAGTTTAATTGGATTTGTTGGGATAAAGTTAGAACTTGAGAAGAACCTAAAGAAGAAAGTTGATCTTTTAAGTTATAATGGTATAAATCCTTTACTTAAGAAGCAGATATTGAGCAGAGAGGTAAAAATAATATGAAACGAGAGGAATGTATTTTTATAAAAGATATTCTAGAACAGATAATGTTAATTCAGAGGTTTACTAAAAATGTCCCAAAAGAAATGTTTGAAAGAGACCTGAACCTAAGAGACGCAACTATAAGGAGATTGGAAATCATTGGTGAAGCTGTTAAAAACATTTCTAAAGAAACTAAACATAAATACCCCAAGATAAAATGGAAAAATGTTTCTGGCACAAGAGATATACTCATTCATGCTTATTTTGGAGTGGATATGGACTTAATTTGGAAAGCAGTAAAAGTGGATATTCCCATCTTAAAAAAACAAATGCAGAAAATCCTTAAAGATTTAAATCAACAGGTTTAAATATTAATTAATTTGAATCCTGAACAAAAAAGTGATATTGAAATAAAAAGATTTAAAAAAGGTGGGTTGTTCTTCTTTTTTATGAATTTTAAATTTACAAAAGTTAAGACAATAATAGGTTTAATTCTTTTTATCTTATTCTTCCTCTTGTTGGTTTGGTATTGCATCGGGTCAGTTACTTGTCGTGGAGGTTTTTCTCCAAGCCTATTTTTCATATGGACATCCCTCAGCTTGATTTTTCCCGTTATAATTTATGTTATTTGGAGCCTAATTCAAAAAAAATCCTAAGTTTCGGGGGATATTTTTTATTTGGAAAAGGTAAATTATTAAATCCAAACATACTTTCTTGGTAGAAAATGACCTTTTTTGTTCCTTGGTTTTTCTATTTCTCTGATTTTTCCTTGTTTTTTTAGGTCTACTAAAAAAGAGGTTGCTGTTTTTATGCTTCTTTGAGATTCTTCAGAGAGACTGCATTTTGTAACATACCCCCTTTTATTTTGAATTTTCTTGAATTTATCTAAAGCCCATAACAACCTCTTATTTCTTGGGGCAGAGGGGAATTTGTAATTTTTAATTGCTTTATCGAGGTTATTTCTTTTTTCTTCGATATCAGATCCAATCTCTTTTTGGAATTTTTCCAAGTTTTCTTTACCATACACCGAGATTCCAAAATCTACTTTTTCATTTCTATAACCTTCAAGGGCAATGTTAGATGAGATTTCAAATGAATCAAATAATTGCTTTATTCCTTTCAAAAAATTGTGACAGTATTTACCTGGATTTTTTCTACATCTTTCTTTAGATATCTTAATTGATAAGGTCTGTTTAATTTGTAATCTCCTGTCACTTAATCTGATACTCCCTTCATCATTAAAAAATTGACGAAGGAATATAGCCTTGATTTCTTTTTTTGATTTTAATATAAATGATGGTATTTTGTAATTTGTTTTTGATTTATATCCTGGTTTTAACCCCAACCTTATTGTTATTAATCCAACAATCTTTGGGAAATGTAATTGGAATGTTTTATCTCCTCTTTCGTATATTTTAAAATCTACGCCCCCAAAGATATCCTGGGCCGACTTTAGAACCAATCTAATTAATTTTTTGTTTTGATTGTTGTACCTTACATTGATTTGTTTATTGATCTCTCCATCACCCATAATCGCAGCAATAAATCTCGCGCCACTTTTTGTTCTAAAATCGAAAGGAAATTTAGGATTCTTGATTCCTATGTTGGTGTTTTTTACACTTGTAATGAGAAGGATTGGTTTTTTATTATCTTTTATTTTTATTAGGGGGACTTTATTTTTTCCTTTCATTAATAATGCATAAGAGTTAGTATTTTGTATATCTTCTAATTTTACTATCCCACTTACCTTATTATCCCCCATCTGCATATTGTGAAGTAAAGGATATATTTAAATATTTGTTAATTTGAAAGATTATTATGGTAAAAATAGTTTTGGAAGCGAGTATTGCGGTGGCAGAAGCTGTTCGCTTATGTTCTCCAAAGGTTATCCCGATGTACCCAATCACGCCACAGATGGTTTAAAAAAATTTACCAGTGGATACACACATCGTGGAGCACCTTGCGAAGCTGATTAATGACGGAAAAATGAAATGTGAAATGATTCATGTTGAGTCAGAACATTCTGCAATGTCTGCTTGTGTTGGTGCGTGTGCAACAGGGGTCAGAACATTTACTGCAACATCTTCACAAGGATTAGCTCTTATGAATGAGATTTTGTTTGTTGCTTCTGGAATGAGACTTCCAATTGTAATGGCTGTTGCTAACAGGGCATTGAGTGCTCCTATCAATATTTGGGCGGATCACTCTGACACAATGTCTGAAAGAGATTCTGGATGGATTCAGATTTATGTTGAGAGTGCGCAGGAAGCTTATGATTCCATTTTCCAGATGTATAGAATATGTGAGGATAAGAAGGTTCTTCTTCCTGGAATGGTCTGTCTTGATGGATTTACATTAAGTCATGTTCACGAACCTGTTGAGGAGCTCCAAAATGTTTCTGATTTTCTTCCTGATTATAACCCTTTGTTCAAACTTGACCCTAAAAAACCAATGACTTTTGGACCAATTGGATATCCTAGTATGTATATGGAAACAAAAAAGCAGCAAAATGAAGCAATGATGGGCAGTCTGGAGCTGATTAAAGAAACTAATTCCTTGTTTAAGAAGAAGTTTGGAAGAGGATATGGTGATGGAGTAATTGATACCTACAAAACAAAAGATGCTGATAATATTTTAATATGTCTCGGAACAGTTGCAGGAACTGCGAGAGAAGTGGTTGATGAATTAAGAGAAAGTGGGGGAAAAGTTGGCTTGTTGAGATTAAGATGCTTCAGACCTTTCCCAAAAGAAGAGATAATCAATGCTTGCAAAAATGCCAAGAAAATAAAGGTGATTGACAGGGCGGTTTCTTTTGGAATTGCGGGCCCTGTTTTTATTGAAGTTAGATATGCCCTGTTTAAACAGGAGATTAATGTCCAAGGATTCATTGCTGGATTAGGCGGCAGAGATATCACAAAAGACCATATCAAAAAGGCATTTAAAGAAGAGAAAGGAAGATGGTTGCTGTGATATTGGGTCTTCCTGAAAAAGAATGGTTTGCATCAGGACATAGTGCCTGTTCTGGATGTGGTATGGCAATTTCATTCAGGCATATTCTAAAAGCTGCTGGAGAAAATACCATAGTGGTAATGGGCACTGGTTGTGGGGAGGTTGTAAGCACAGCTTACCCCCTTACATCCTGGAAACACGCTGCGATTCATAATGCATTTGAAAATACTGCTTCAACAGCTTCCGGGATTGAAAGTGCTTTGAAGATGCTTGGGAAAAAAACAAAAATCCTAATAATTTCTGGAGATGGGGGGTGCTTTGATATTGGGTTTGGTGCATTGTCTGGTATGCTTGAGAGAGGTCACAACATATGTTATGTTTGTTATGACAATGGGGCCTATGCCAATACTGGAGTGCAGAGAAGTGGTGCCACCCCAAAATATGCCAACACCACAACAACCCCTGTTGGTGATTTGGTAAAAGGAAAGGTTCAGTGGGGAAAGCCATTGCCATTTATTGTGGCTGCTCATAAGATTCCTTATGTTGCAACTGCAAATCCTGCTTATCCTCTTGATTTGTATAATAAAGTCAAAAAAGGACTTGAAACAAAAGGACCTGCATATGTTCAGGTCTTTTCTGTTTGTGTTCCTGGATGGGGCACAGACACCTCAAAAACAATAGAAATAAGCAAACTCTCTTTTGAAACTTGTTTTTATCCTCTTTTTGAGATTGTGGATGGTAAACTTAATCTCAAGAAAGTCAATAACAAAAAGCCACTAGAAGATTTCTTCAAGTTACAAAGTAGATTCAAGCACCTATTAAAGCCTGAAAACAAGAACCTTTTTGAAGAAGTTAAGGAAAAAGTGAGTGTGGGGTGGAGAGAACTTTTGAGTAATAATGGACAGAAAATATGCTAAAACATCATAAGGTTTTTAAAACTTCTGTCTAAAAGTATATATTTGAACAAAAAGGTTTAAATATGTGTTGGTATTCCTAACTGTTGGAGATAAAAATGGTTAAGAAAAAAGATATCTTTGAAGTATTTTTCAGAAAGAAGCCTGCAATGATTTTGGTATCTCTTAGAAGAAACCAACAGAAAGGGCGGTATGGTTCTATTTTAGCAAAAGAAGTTGATTGCACTTATTCTCACGCTGTCAAGATTCTTCAAGAAATGGAGAAGGCAAAGCTGGTAATATTTGAAAAGCAGGGAAGAATCAAGGCAATAAAACTGACAGAAAACGGGAATAAAATCGCAGAGAACATCGAGAAGATTAAGAATTTGCTTTAGACTTCTTTTGTTTTATTAGGTTCGCTTTTCAGTGTTTTTATAAAGTTCAAACAGGCAGTCTAACTTATGGAACATATTGCAATAATGAAAAAATCTTTGGGGCTTACTCAAAAAATTCTGTCAAGACAAAAGAAAATTGAATCAAGATGGTATAAAGCGAGATGTGCTCCTTGGGGGAGAATTAAGTCTGGGGAAGTTGTTTATTTTAAGGATTCTGGAGAGCCAATTACTATCAAAGCAGAAGTTGATAAGGTAATTCAGTTTTCTGATTTAACTCCCGAGAAAATCAGAGAAATGTTAAATCAATATAACCAAGTTGGTGGTTTGGGGAT
This sequence comes from Nanobdellota archaeon, assembly GCA_018819375.1. Lineage (GTDB taxonomy): Archaea > Nanobdellota > Nanobdellia > SCGC-AAA011-G17 > GW2011-AR20 > JAHJQH01. The sequence goes on along the minus strand of JAHJQH010000072.1, from coordinate 5,360 downwards.
GGATGATACCCGAAAAAATTTTGAGATATTCAAAGACAAGAATTACTGCATACTAATTTTTTTGAAAAATCCGCAGAAAATAAAACCTTTTTATATTGACAAGTCGGGATTTGGGGTAATGTCTGCTTGGATCTCTGTTGATGATGTGAATAAAATCAGGAGGGAGCCCTTAAGATGACTGCTAAGAAGTCTGATTTTTTCTATACTTTTATCCCTTCAATCTGCGTGAATTTTGTGTTCTTGAAAAGGAAATTCCTGTAAGTGTCATTTATCTTTACCCCTTTTTTCTGCAGGTTGTGTTTTAGGGCGTGATAGAGTTTCTTTCCTTCCTTGTCCAGGTCTGTGAGGATGATACAGAGCTTGTTTTTTTCTGATATTTCTTCGATTGTCTTAAACAAGGGCTTCCCTTCCAAAGTGATTATGTTTCTTATACCAAATGAAGCAAGGTTCTTCTTGTCTTTTTTGCCTTCTACAAGAATTATACAACTTTCCCTTTTTAAGCTATTAATCCAATCCTCCATTGTTTCCATAGTTGCGTGGGCCCGACGGGAGTTGAACCCGCGGCCACCCGGTTAAGAGCCGGGTGCTCTGACCAGACTGAGCTACGGGCCCGTTAGGATTTATTGTGAGTCACATATTTAAAAAACTTTGCAAGTGGGAAAAATTTAAATAGGAATTAAAAACCAACTTACCCATGGTGATGTGGTGGGTTTATGCATTAGGGGGTGCTCTTTTTTTAGCTGTGTATTCCTTGATTGAGAAGAAGATATTATTAAAAGAACACGCTGCCCAATTTTCTGCCATCTCTGCGTTAATAACCTTTGTCTTTACCCTTGTTTTTGTTCCATTGATAAAACTTAATTTTAGTTTTTCTTTGTGGTTACTGATGATTGCGGGGGGGGTATTGGGTGCTTCAGGTTTCTTGTTTTTTGCAAAGGCAGTCAGACATATGGAGATATCTGTTGCTAGTGCCCTTAGAGGGATGGTTCCTGTTTTTGTTCTCTTGTTTTCTGTGATGATTTTAGGAGAATCCATAAGCGGGATTAATGGGATTGGTATGGTGATGATTGTGATTGGGGTGTATGTTTTAGAAAGTAAAAAGCATCATTTATTCAATCCTTTCAGGGATATAAGCCATTCAAAACCCCTCCTTTATCTTTTTGTGGCTCTTTTGGCGTGGGGTTTATCTGCAAACATAAGCCGGTTGATTTTAAGAGGGGGAGATGTTAATATTTACACGCTTTTGTTTTTTAAGCAGTTGTTTGTGACTATTGTTTTGATTGCAATCAACGTGTTTGCTTACCAGGGCTTTAAAGATATTAAGATAGCGTGGGGTGATTCAAAAGATTGGCTGATTATCCTAGGTGCTGTTGGAATTGTAAATGGATTGCTTTATTATCAAGCAATGAGTATGGCTCACGCGCCCCTGGTTAGTTCAATAGAGAGATTGTCTGTGTTAGGGGTGATATTATTAGGCAGAGAATATTTCCACGAAAAAAATATTTTGAGAAAGTTAGTATCTGCTGTAATAATGATTTGTGGTGCTCTCTTGGTGGTGATTTAAGATGGTTGAAAGAATAAGTGTTGTGTTTGAGAAAGCCAAAATCTTAGGATACAACCGATATGAGAATAGTTATGACTTACAGGTTACTTTTAAGATTAATGAAGGTGTTAGTAGGGTATGCAGGAATTATGTTGTTGGACAAGCTGAATATGTTCTTGTGGATATTGTTAATTTTATTAAGGATGAAATAAAAAAGAAATATGAATCCAATTATGCAGATGATGATATTTTATCCGGGCACGTGATAATAAATCTTGATAATCTTGAGGAATTTGAAAAAAAATTAGTGGTGTTTATAAGAAGATTTTACGACAAGGTTCGAACATTTAGGGTTGATAAGAGTGCAGATGGATACATAAACAGGCTTTTTTCCCTAAAAGATTGCGAAGAAGTGTTCTAAGCCTTGCTTAAAAGTTTTAATCATGTGTTTTAACTGGGCTGTCTATTGGATAACCAATTATAGTAATCCCTATAATAGTATAACCAATAGGTTTAAATAGTGACGATTGTAAGTTTTAAGCTATGACTGATAATAAAAAATACCCAAAATACTTAAATCTTCGGGGGTTTTTGTGCTTTCAGATTCTCCATAAGCTAAGTAAAAAAGCGTTATGTGGGGATGTTCTTGCTATGGAAATAGGTGGAAAAAAGTTTGGAAAACTGACCCCTGGAACGATTTATCCCGCCCTAAAAGTGTTACGGGACAGGAGATTAGTTCAATTTAAAACAGAAGGCAGGAAGAAAATATACCACCTAACAAAACGCGGTTTAGGGGAGTATAAGATTTCCAAGAGGTTGTTTAAGAGGATATTTAAAGAATTATTTTAAAAATAATGAGGAGGTTTACCTCCCCTTTTTCTTTTTTGCTTTTTTCTTTGTTGTTTTCTTTGCTTTTTTCTTTCTTTTTCCGCCTCTAGCCATCTTTACCTTAAAGACTTCTAGATTGTTGCCTTTAACATAGTAAAGAAATCCTTCTTGTCTCTTTTCACCTTTTTTTACTTGGGTAGCCATTTATAATACACCTCCTTTTTTTACTTTTTTGATCCGAATAAAGGATATTCGTCGAGAAAAGGTGTCAGAACTCATATATAAACTTATTGGAACACTTAGAGATATTTTCTTAAATCTCCCTCCCCCTTTCTTGTTTTGGGATTTACCTTTCTCCACCCAAGAACTTCCAGATTCTCCTTCTCTCGACAATTTGGGCATTGTGTCGGAGCCCTCATGCCTGTAACATTTGACATCCATTCCCAATTGCAATTTTTGCAATACATAGAGTACCTCAATGCACCTTTTTCTTGAGGGACAAATATATTCTTCTTCTTGAATAAAATAAGTGCATAAGGGAGAACTAATGCGGTAATAAGAATTACTGCAAGGATCATCTTGTTTTTTATTGAAGATTGATTAAGAACAAGGTATGTTAATATCACCAAAAATATGCATGTAATGAAAAATGTCGTTTTTCTCATATAAATAAGATGTGTAAAAAAATATTTAAAACTGCCTATACCTCAAGGTCATCAATCGGACTTTTGATGTTCCTTATCTGCTCAAGGGATACTTTAGTGTATCTCTGCGTTGTTGCAAGGTCTGAGTGACCAAGAAGAACTTGTATTGTTCTGCTGTCTACCCCGGATTGGTGGAGGTGTGTCGCAAAACTTGCCCTTAGCATATGGCAAAAGACTCTTTTTTTAATACCTGCTTTTTCTGCTGCTTGTTTTATCACTTTTTGAGCTAATTTTGTGGTGATTGAACCATTTTTGCCTGGGAAAAGGTATTCTGTTCTCTCCCCTGCATCAGAGAGGTAGTCTTTTATCCTAGGGATCAGGGAATCTGCTAGTTTGGTTGTCCTGTCTTTTTTTCCCTTGCCCAGCTTTACCTTAATTACTCCTTGGCCTATATCAATATCTTGTTTTTTTAAGGAAACAACTTCAGAAACTCTCAATCCAGAAGAATACATCAGTTGGAAGAGAAGTTTGTGTTTTGGATTTTTGATAGTATTGAATAATATAGAGATTTCATCCTTGTTCAAAACTAAGGGTTCTTTAATTTCTTTCTTGACCCCTTTTATAGAATCTATTTCTGGTTTGTTTAGAATATGTTTATACAAAAATTTAATAGAAGATAGGAAGAGATTCAAACTAGCTGGTTTTTGGCCCTTATCCCTTAGATATGCAAGATATTCCTTCACATCATCAAGGATTATGTCTTGTAGTGACTTTTTTGTGAATTGGGTGAACAATCTTGTATGAAGTGTATAAGAATCTATTGTTTTTTGAGAAAAACCCCTTATTTTCAGTTCTATGCCTAGTTTTTTGATGATTTCATCTATTTTTCATCACCTTTTCTTGGTTTTTTGGTAGACTTAAGGTATATTATGACTACCTTTGTGTATTTATAGGTTTTGGTGGGTTGGGAAATCTATGATTATTCAGAGGAATATATTCCTTTGATTAGATTCCTGAATTTTTCTATTTCTTCTCTGTTTAATGGAAGGGGGTATCTAATATTGGGAAGTTCGGATGACGTAAGGGCCTTTTCTAATTTTTTCTTTCCAGGCTTGGATAATTTATATTTTGTTGTAAATCCACTATTGGTTGTTTGAGTGAAGCTTTCTAATTCCATGCCAAGTACTAACCTATCCAAACAGCTAAAACCATCAATAAAATCCTTTATGCCTTTGTTAAACAAGTCATGGTTTAATTGTCCAATACAAATCCCTTCTTTCTTGGCATCTGTAAAATAAATATGCCATAATATTTTTATTTGATCTGTTGAATTTTTCCATAGTGTTGTTTTTTTGAAGTTTTTGTAATCCATTTTATTAGAGAGAATGGTTAAACCTATAAAACTAATGTTTGAGCAATGATTAGAAGTTTTAGGTGTTAACACACCATACCTTCGTTCCCACTGCAATATCAGTGAACAAGTTCACTGGAACCTTCGTTCGCTTTGTGCTTACAGAGGAATCAGTGGACACTTTAGCCACCTGTGACTTCGTCTTGGTGCGTCGTGCTCACAAAGGTTTTGGCTGCTGAAAGGGTGTTATTAGTTGTCATCTAAAATCTTTTGTAGGTTTTTCGCTGGTCTAAATGATTTATAGGATAAGGTGATTTCTCCTTCAGATAAGTAAAAGTTGTTTGGTGTGGAGAAGATAAGAGGGTGGTAGCCTATTGTCGGGTTTTTGGTGTATGTATATGTGTTAATCTTTCCATTTTTTTTCTCAAAATATCCCAGGATATACTGTTCTGGTTTTGGGATTTGCCAGAGGGGTTTTTGATTTTTAATTTTGTCTGCATGGGCTATTACTTTTATTCCAGACAGAATAAGGAGTTTAGGTAATTTATTATTGTTATCCAAAGTTAGTTCTAATTTTATCATAGTCGTAAGAATAAGAAAAGATATTTAAAATTAATCATTGATTAGGGGTTTTAAGCAGATTTATTGGTTTACGAGGGGGATTGGGAGATTTTCGATGGGTTTTTATAGTTTTTGATTATTAATTTATTGAGAATGAATACTAAAACCCCCTGGGAGAATGTTTCTGGAGAACTTTCTAAAGAAGTGAGAGTGGTAGTTGAAGAGATTTATGATATAATGAAAAAACACAAGGTTCGTTCTGATGAGATGAGATATTATATCCCAAGTTATGTTGATGCTTACCTCTCTGGGATGAGGAAGCAGTATAAAGAGCCTGTTAAAGAAATAACTAATGTTTTAGGTATAAATTTGATCAAGGGGTTGGAAGAAATGGTAAATGTGGGGCCTTAGTTAAAGAAGAATCTAGGGGGGG
>JAHJQH010000071.1 GCA_018819375.1 Nanobdellota archaeon | reverse complement strand
TTTCCCAAGTATCTCAATCTCAATCTCACCGAAGTGTTGTTCTTGTTTGAGATTAATTTTTTGCTGGTAATCCAAGTGAAGGAGAGGGATTATGTTGTATATCTTGTCTTCTCTTTTTTCGCTCTGAACTAATTTCGTGAATGTGAGTTTTTCTTTTTTTGTTATGAAAAAATCCTTTATCTTGTTATAGACAGTGCTTATCACTTCCAAGATATCTGTCTTTTTTTCTGGCATTTTTATGTTTGTCTGGGTTCTTTCCTTGTGCCTTATTACTCTTCTTTGGTTTACTTCCAGTGCTTTTTGAAGTGCGTCCATCAGGTCCTGTATTGTTACTTTTCTTTTTCTTGGAAGAGGAGTTCTTATTGTCAGTCTTGGTTCTGCAATCTCCTGATTGAATCTTGTTCCAATGCCCATAGGTTCGTAAGTATCTAATAATTCTTCTTCACCTGCGTAAAGCTGAGAATCAAATCTTGATATGTCTTCTGTTAAAAGCTTGTTTGACTTCATTTTTAGAAGTATCGCTGAGGCAAGAAGCATTTTTCCAGAAACAAAGAAGTTTGCATTTTTTAAAGTTCTTATGCTTTCCACATATCTTTTTGATAACAAGCTAATGTCTATGTCCCACGGGTTTAGTTGCTCTGTTTTTATTAACTCATAAATCAGGGTTTTCCAGGTTATCTTGTCCTCGCTTACGAGCAAGTTGTATATCTGATCTTGCATGGTCAATGTTAAGGTTTTTCTCATATAAATGTTTATTGTTGTTAAAGAAGGTTGAAATGAGCTTATTTCTATTGTTTCTGGGTTTTTAGTGTTTTCACTTCATAGTAATACTATACCGAAAGCTTTATATATTAGTTATACTTCCCATATTTTAATCACCTCTTTTTTCCCAATGAGTTGGTCTTCGGACTGACTCCTTGGGTTTTATGATTACAATCTAAATCTAAAACTTTATTATAAGTTAATTAAAAAAGAGGGAATAGATTTATTTCATTTCAGAATAATGGCAACTGCCGCAGTAGAATCGGTTTTTGTGCTCTGCCAAAAATATTCCTGGTCCGCATTTCGGGCATGTTTTCTTTCTTGTGAGCTTCTTGTCTTTTATCTCGTACTTGGCGTATTTCTTACTTGGTTTCTTATTTTTAACTTGTTTCTTTTTTGCCATTTTTAGTTTGTTGGTATGTGATGATTCAAATCCTTTCTGAATTTTTTCTTTTGTTAATTGTTAATGAAGCAATCTTTTTTTGTGATGTAAGATTGCGTTGTGTGGGTTTTTGTCTGCGTTTGATGGGTTGTTGGTATTTGTGTTGTTGTTTTTGTGGGGGACTGTGTTGTTTGCGCGTGGTGGTTGTTTTTGTTTGGTCGTTAGTGAAGCAATCTTTTTTTGAAGTGTAGGATTGCGTTGTGTAGGTTTTTGTCTGCGTTTGTTAGTACTTTTTGTTGCGTGTTGTTTTATTCTTTTTTAGATTCTGGTTTTACTTCTTGTTGTTCCTCAGATCCTTCTTTTTTTGTCTCTGTCTTTTTCCCTTTCTTTTTGTTCTTTTGAATACTTTTTAGTGTTTTTTCATCCTTGTAAACATAAGCGATTATTCTTGATTTCCCAGAACTGAACTTTGTGTAAATATGCTCTAATTTAATTAACCCTGGTTTGGTGTTTAATGTTTTCGCTATTCCGCTTATTATATCTTCTTTTTTTGGAGTTGGCTGATTACTGTGGTCTAAATCAATCTTTAATTTTGTTCTTGAAAGCAATGGATTTTCTGTTTTTTCTAGTATCTTCATCTTACTTTTATTGCATACTCCCCATTTTCTTTTATTTCTAATTTTTTTGCTATTTCTGATTTTTCGTGATTAATCATACTTATTCTTCCACTCCAACTGTCTGAAAGATTGTTACCACCACAATTAGGACATTTGTTTCCTATTACAAAGATTCCGCATTTTTTACATACTTTTCTACCCATTTTTTCTTTTTTTCTTTTGGTTTTTTGTTTCTTTTGGTTTTTTTACTATTTCTGACATCCATTCTTCTCTTCCAAGTCCAGCTTGCCTCATAGTTAATCCAACTTTTGGATTTTCTATGTTTTTATAACTAACTGCAACTACTCTTGCTTTGCAGTTATCTCTTATTTTTAGTGTTCTTTTTGTTTCTTTTCCTGTGAGAACTCCTGTCTTGCTATAACTTACAAAGTCGTCCATTGTTTGGCCTATGTGAATCATTCCATCTAATGGTCCGATTGACATGAATGCTCCAAATTCTGTTATATCTGTTACCACCCCGTGAATTACTTCCTGGAGCTCTGGTTTGAACACAAGCGCCTTGAATGTTGTGTCATAATAAGGTGCTCCGTCTCCTTGAATAATTATGCCATCCCCTATTTTTTTTATTTCAATGATGGCAATTATTATTCCGACTTCCTTGGAAGGGTTTTTTGTAAAGCTCTCGTTTAGCTCTTTCAAGATGGCTGTTTTTGTATCAAAATTAAACATCATAGGCGATACTCTCACATACTGCCTTAATTCTGTTTCATAAAACATTTTTTCTTTCCTCTAGCATAAGGTGCTTTTTTTGCCTTATTGTTATTATTGGGGTTTGTAATCTTCTCTTTAAATCTTTATCGTTTGTGGCTATGATTGTTTTTTTGTCTCTTATTTCTGCCAGGATGTCATCAACATATTCTTCTTTTTTTGTTTTTATAATCTTTATGTTTTTTTTCTTTATGAGCTCTTTTGCCAGTTTTTCCCCTTTTTTGTTTTTTAATTCTTCAAAACTTTTATCTAAAACATAAACTCCATACTGGAAATGACATATCCTCTCAAGCTCTGAAAAAATTCTTACTTTTCCAAAGCTTAACAGAAAATTCGTATCGAGGATGATTTTTTTCTTCATTAACTTCTTTTTGTTGAAAAGAGTTTATAAAGATAACTATTGAGGATATTGTGTTGATTGAGATGATTTTTCCTGTTGAATTGTTGCTTCGGTTTGATTTGAAGGCCCATAATTTGGATAATTGTTGAACTGATGATAAGTTTTTGACTGATTTTCTGTATCCTGTAATATGGTTGATTGTCTTATTTTCTTTTCCAATCCTTTGTCAGGAGTATTGTCTTTTGGCAAAAGAGATACCATCCCCACATACCCCAAAAGAGACAAGAAAGTGAGAATCCCTTTCACACATCTTCTAGAATGATATTTTCTTGCGTCCAATGAGTCCTTGTCTAATTCCATCCTATGCTTTATTGAACACCAAAAATATATAAACCTTTCTTTTTTTTACTACTTTTGAATGGTTTTGAATTCTGGTAGGGTGGATTGTTTTGGGCTTGTAACCCTCTTGTAACTTGCCCATGTTTTCCTGAATATTTCCAGGTATTTTTTGTGATTGTTTTTTAGAAATTCTTGGGTTATCGGATCTGAGGGATATCCGCTCCCTATGTTTTCTTTTATTCTTGACTGGATTTTTTTTAACTCCCTATCTGCAGTTGTTTTTGCTATTATTGAGGCTGCTGCGACTACAGGATATCTTTCTGCATTGTGCTCTGCTTTTAAATTTAATTTTTTGTCTTTTAGATAAATTCTTAGATAGTTTAAGTATGCTTTTATGTTTGTGCTTGGGCAATCTATGATTGCCTTGCCTGGTTTTAGGCAGTTCAGAATCATTGCAGTTTTTATTGCTTCTAACTTGTTTAAGTTTAATTCCGGGGATTCGAGTGCTTCGTCTATCTCTTGTGGGGGTATAATAATTGCCTTATAAGAATGAACTACTTTTTTTATTCTTGGTTCAAGAAACTCCCTTTTTTTTGGTGTTAGGAGCTTGGAATCTTTTACTCCCATCTGCTTTAGTTTTTGTGTGTCTTTTTCTTCTATCAGAACCCCACATAGGACCATTGGCCCGATTACCGGACCTCTCCTGGCCTCATCTATCCCACAAATTAGCATTTTAGAACCCAGTTTTTTCTTTTTGTTTTCTTGCTGATCCTTTATCTCTTATTTCTCTTGACAGTTTTTCTATCTCTTTTTGATCTATACCACCATGATTGTGCGGTCGCGGCGTTGAATCTTGTTTTGATGCTTTTTCAATCATATACTCCACAAATTTCGAATGTTTGTTTTCTTTTATTTTTTGTACCATAGCTTTTAGTTATTTTGCGTTGTTTATTAACCTTTCTGCCTTTAACTTTCTGACAAGCGAAAGTCTTTTAAAAGGAGTTTGGTTGAATTTGACTGGTGGGTTGGTTGCCTATCATAGCGAGTGAAACTCAAAAATTGTGTTTTGTCTATATGGATGGGGCAGCCAGGAGTGCCCGTCGAATTAGATTAGGAAACTATCTAGTGCGGAAGGCTCATATGGGGTTAGGCATTTCTTGCCCTCGGCGAAACCCGGAAGTCCTAAGGAATCTTCTTTGGATTGGGTAAAGGTCGGAGGTTCAAATCCTTCTCCCGCTATATCAGATCAGCCCACCACCTAATTACTTTTATAAATTTTGAATGTTTCATTAATTCATGTTTTTCATTGAGAAACTATGGTTTTAGATTTGGAGTTTATGATATTGGTAAAGGGAAAGTAAGAATCCAAATGAATGGAGTATCACAATTAAAGGAGTGGTATGAAATTATTGGTTTTAATAACCCTAAACATAAACTGAAGGCGGAGAAATTTTTAAAATGAAATTCCCTCAACTGAAATCAAAATTGATTCTTGCACCTATGGTCGGATATAGTGATGTTGCTTTTAGGGTTTTGTGCCGCAGATTTGGAGCTGGGATGTGTTTTACTGAGATGATTAGTGCAAACGCAGTTGTTAATGGCGGGGTTGAGGTGCAGTTAGTTAATGAAGAAAAACCTGTTGGACTGCAGTTGTTTGGCAAGAATGCTGGTGTTATGCTTGAGGCTGGAAAGAAGTTTGAAAAAAAGGTGAATGTGATAGATGTGAATATGGGCTGCCCTCGTGTTGACATAATGCAGGGTGGTTACGGTGCTGCTTTACTTAGGAACAAGAAAGAGATTAAGAATATTATTTCTGCTCTTGTTGATGGCCTGAATATTCCTGTTAGTGTGAAAGTGAGAAAATGCAGGGGTGTTGTCGAGATTGCCAAGATTATTGAAAGGTGCGGGGGAAGTGCGATTATTGTGCATGGACGGACTGTCAAGCAGGGATATTCTGGAAAATCTGACTGGAAAGTGATTAAGGAAGTAGGGGATAATGTTGATATTGTCGTGATTGGGAATGGTGACGTGAATAATACTGAGGATGCTGAAAAAATGATGAAAGAAACAGGGTGTGACTATGTGATGATTGGCAGGACTGCACTTAAAAATCCAAGAATATTTGCTGGTAAGAATAACTGTGACAGCAAGGAAATATTTTTGGATTATTTGGAATTAGCCAAGAAGTTTGGAGTGAATTTTAACAATATCCGGAATCATGCAATTTTGTTTACAAAAGGGATGCGGGGTGGTGCAAGAATAAGGGAAAGAATTAATAAATGCAGGGAATTGGATGGACTTGAAGGGCTTTTTAATAAGTTAGGGTAATCTTTAAATAGGTCTGGTAATTGAGTTTTAATATGGTTAATTTAGAGGTGTTAAGACATTCTGCATCACACGTGTTAGCTATTGCTGTGAAGAACTTGTATCCTGATGTTAAGTTGGGTATTGGTCCTGCTATTGAAGATGGTTTTTATTATGACTTTGATAATCTTAAGATTTCTGAAGGAGATTTAGACAAGATTGAGAAAAAAATGAAGGAGATTATTAAGAAAAATCTGAAGTTTGAGAGGATTGAAAAAACAATTGCAGAAGCAAAAAAGAGCTTGAAAGATGAGCCTTATAAACTGGATTTGTTAAAAGAACTAAAGAAGCCTATTTTTTATAAAACAGGTGATTTTATTGATTTATGTTCTGGACCTCATGTTAAGACTACTGGAGAGATTAAGGCATTTAAATTATTGAAACTCGCTGGAGCTTACTGGAGGGGTGATTCCAAGAACAAGATGCTCACAAGAATTTATGGGGCTGCTTTTGAAACTAAGAAAGAACTTGATGATTACTTGAAATCCTTGGAAGAGGCTAAGTTAAGGGATCACAGGAAAATAGGAAAAGAGATGGACTTATTTAGTTTTTCTGAATATGGGCCGGGTTTTCCATTCTGGCATCATAAAGGGCTTTTCATATTTAACCAATTGATTGAATTCTGGAGAGAGAAGCATTATGAATGTGGTTATCAAGAGATAAAAACCCCAATTATTCTTAACAGGGAATTATGGGATAAGTCAGGTCACTGGAAGTTGTATAAGGAGAATATGTATGTCACAAAAATTGATGATAAAGAATGTGCAATCAAGCCCATGAATTGTCCTGGGGGGATGCTGGTGTATAAACAAAAGATTCATTCTTACAAAGAGCTGCCTTTGAGAGTTGGAGAACTTGGTCTTGTTCACAGGCACGAGATTTCTGGTGTTTTAAGCGGGTTGTTCAGGGTCAGGATGTTCACACAAGATGATGCACACATATTTTGTACTCCGGAGCAATTAGGGGACGAAATTATTGGTGTTGTTAAGTTAACACAGGAAATGCTTTCTGTTTTTGGATTCAAGGATTATAAATTCACGCTTTCTGTCAGGGGCAAGAAAAAGAAAGACAAATACCTGGGTTCTGACAATGAATGGGACTGGGCGCAGGACTCAATTCTTAAAGCACTCAAAAAGTTAAACCTAAAAAGCGAAACCTTGGAAGGTGAAGCAAAATTTTATGGACCTAGTTTAGATGTACAAATAAAGGACTGTCTTGGCAGGAAATGGCAATGCGCTACTGTGCAACTTGATTTTAACTTACCAAAGAGGTTTAACATTCATTATGAAGGCAAGGACGGCAAAAAACATATTCCTTATATTTTGCATAGGGTAGTGTATGGAAGCTTGGAGAGGTTCATTGGGATTTTATTAGAACATTATGCTGGAAAACTGCCTTTGTGGCTGAGTCCTGTTCACGCGAGGATAATAACTGTTTCTGACAGTAATCTTAAATTTGCCAATGAAGTGATGGGGAAAATGAGGGAAAAAGAGTTGAGGGTTGAGATTGATGACAGACGTGAGAGCATACCGAGAAAGGTCAGGGATGCGCAGATTGAGAAAATTCCCTTGATGGTTACTGTTGGTGACAAGGAGCAGAAAGAAGGAAAATTAGCTGTTCGTGATTATTATGGAAAAGTAAAATTTGGTGTTGGTGTTGATGCGTTTATCAAGAAAGTTGCTGAGGACATTAAGAAGAAAAAAAATTCCCTTAGTTGTGATGAGTTTTAGAATGGAATTAAAAAAAGCTTTTGGTATGCTGAAGAAGAGCGAAGTGTTTAGGAGATGGGAGAGAGAGCATAAGAAAGCTTATTTATGCAGTTGTTTTGTTGTTATTGGAAAAACTCTTGTGCATAGTGAATTAAGCAACTGGCAATTTGATTTTTATTATGGTGGCAACATAAATAGTTTTGTATTAAGCCAGGATGGTAGGACTAGGACTGTGGAGAAAGACAAGGCTTTTAAGGAAAAAGAGGCAAAGATAACTCCACTTAATCTTGAAGATGTTAAGATAAACTTGGATGATGCTTTTAAGATTGTCTGCAAACTTGAAGAAGCTAAAGGATTAGGGTTTGAGAAAAAGATAGTGGTTGTTCAGGATTTAGGTTATGGTGCTATCTGGAACCTGAGCATGATAACTGATAGTTTTAGTGTTCTTAATACAAAGATTTCTGCTAAGAACGGAAAAGTCATTTCCAAGGAAATTTTTTCCTTGTTAAGTCTTAAGGCTGGATGAGCTGGTAATTGTTTTAGCAATTAAGTTGTTTTAGCAATTAAGTTGATTTAGTGGTTATATGAAATTTTGGTGATTATATGAAATCTTCACAAGAATCAAAAGTACTGCCCAGATGGCTCCTTATTTCGTCTTGGTTTAGTGTCCTGCTGTAAATGATTACATTATCTATGTAGCCGTCAAAAAGAGTCTTGCCACCTCCAATCTTGATGACGCTGTCCGCGTTGTTAAGGCAGTTAGGAAGAACTTTTTCATTATCTATTTCCCTATTATCAAGAAGACTAAGTCCTCCAATCAAGTTCCCATCAAGATAATAGCGGATATTAGCTGAAGGATATCCACTTTTACAAGTTAATGCAATGTGATGCCATTTCTTGTATTGTAATATGCTGTTTGTGAGATAAGGTCCATAATAAGGTCCATAAGTTGCATAAAGTAATACTTCCTTGTTCTGGAATCCCAAGGTGAAACGGATTGTTGGATAGGTCTTGTCTTCACTAATAGTGATTGCATCAAAATAACCAGTATCCAAGTTAGGTGCTGCTGGAAGATAAATCCACATTTCTAATGAAAATTCTTCTATGTTACTGAATGTTTTTGAGATTATTTCTCCGGTGTTGCTGCCACTTGCTCTGTCAAACTCATAACAACTATTATACTTGCAGTTGTTTTTAGTTTTTATTGCAGAAGAGGAAGATTCGTATAATATTCCATTATTGTTGTTGCCACTTGAGTCTGTTATTGTATCTCCGTTTGAATCTTTTCCTTCATCCAGGTGAAATATTGCTATTGTGTCCTCATTCCTGAAACATTCACTTGTTCCTGAACCTAGAATTTCTGTACATCTTTCATTTGAGCAGATGTTGTGGGTCACTTGGCATTCTGAGTTGCAGGCATCCATATTTATGAGATTGCCATCATCACACTCTTCCCAAGTGTCAGGAACCCCATCCCCGCAAGAACTAATGCAGTTTTCTGTGTAGAAAGTGCATTCAGTAGGGAATTTTGGAGGATAACAGAGCAGTTCTCCTTTGTTAAATCCTGGAATGTCCTTGCATTCCTTGTTATTTAAATTTGTCTGATCACATTCTTCTGGACCTTCTATTAAGAAATTTCCGCAGGTATAACAGTCAGAAGAGTCTATCTTGCAGGTGGTTGGACTGCATTTTAATGTTCCTTGGGTAAATGGGTTTTCATTGTTGTCACTGAATCCAGAACAGGTTTTTGGTGATGAAGGTGCAAAGTAAATGTTTCCTTGCTGGTCAAAATCACATTCTTCCCCATATGTTGTCTGAACAATTCCATTGCCGCAAGATATCATCCTACACGCTCTTGTGTCATAAGTGCATTCTTTTTCTGTTCCTTGAGTGTAACAGGTTAGTGTTCCTGAATATGCTCCTCCTAATTGTTCTTCGCAAGTAGAGGTTATGATTGAAGCTCCTTGTTCGTTAAAATCGCATTGTTCTGGAGGAGTTACTTTATTATCTCCACAATACCCACATCCTGAAGAGTCTATTGTGCATTCTTTTTCTGTTCCTGGAGCATAACAAGACAAGGATTCTCCTATTAATCCAATGCTTGCACATGTTCCGTCTCCTTGTTCAAATATCATTGCCCCGTCTTGCCTGAAGTCACATTCTTCTGGGCCTTCTATTCCGTAATTCCCGCATTCATAACATTCAGACATATCCAACCTGCAGTTGTTGCAGATTGTCTGCCCTTTTTCATAATCTCTTTCCTGACAAGTTGGTTTGTCTTCTCCATCACACTGCTCTCCCAAATCAATTAGTTCTGGAAGATTATGAATTCCATCTTCCCATATGTTGTTGTTATTGCAGTTTATCAGGCATTCCAGGGTTGAAGTGCAAGTGTCTATTCCACGACCTATCTTGTTAACACAAGTTTCTCCCACACATTCCTTGTGAGTGAACCTGCATTCAGGACTGCATCCATCTCCTTGTTCAAGATTTCCATCATCACATTCTTCCTGTTCATCCATCTCCTTGTTTCCACATAATCTTTGGGCTCCTGTTTCTACTTTTCCTGTGTATTCTCCTATCACCTGATGTGTTGTGCCTTTTTCTTTTGTGTATTCCACATATATCTCTCCTGTGACTTTTTTTGATACTTCTAATGGAGGATTTATGTTCCTGCATCCACTTAAGCTCAACTTAGTTGTTATGATTTTGTTGTATAATTCTCCTCTCTGGCCTGTGCAGGAAACATCATCTATTGTGATTCTTTTTATTTCTGCTATTTCTGCTTCTGGTGTTATCTTGATTGTGAAATCTATGGACATTTCTGTTATCTTGAAATCTGATATTTCAAGTGGTTCTTCTATGATTACTTCTGAAATCACTCTTTTGTTAAAGACACCTGCGTATATCAACGTCCCTAGTATTACTACAGCTATTAAGACATATATTCCATAATTCATGAAGAACTCTATTGCTGACTGTGACTTCTTGTTTAATTGTCCAGAGCTTTTTAATACCCCTGACCTCTTTTTTTGCATATCTTAGAATAAGGGCGGGTGGTTATTAAGTTTTGCGGTGGTTGGTTGGAAGGTGCTAAATTCCCTTTATGGTTTGCGGGCGATAGAGATTTTTTGTTTATGTCTTGTAGAGAGGTTTGTATTTTTGGTTTATGTTTTGTTTGCATTGCACACCCAAGCAAAACTTATAAACGAAGAGATTACATAACCTTATATGATAAACTTAATGAAATATACTTATCTAATGGAACCAGAAAAAATTTCAGAGGAACTCGATAACCTCTGGAATGAATACCAACAGATTATAAATCAAGAGAATCCTACATGGAAAGAGGTAAATGAGGCAAGGGCCATATTATTTCTAACAGGACAGATTTATTGTGAGAAAATAGCAGTGGAGGCCATAGAAAGAAGACTTCATTTATTAAAAGTAAAATTGTCTTTACTTGAATTCTTAGATTTGATAGACAAGAATTCAGAAAAATTAGAAGAATTAAGGAAAGATGAATTATTCAACAAATTAGAAAGATTTTATAGAATCATAAAGGCTTATAAAAATAAGTATATCAAAGGGAAATATTATCTTGAAGAAGAGAGATTCCTGAAAGTTTATGAAAAAGTTAATCCAGACAAAGAACTTAAGATTGGTTATCGGGGTCCTTTTAGAAGAATATAGTCTGCGAGATTTTCACTGGTGTTTCATACAATTATTTAGTTTTTGTTCTATTTTCTTTAAAGATAAGGCATTTTTTATCTAAGTTCCTAATATCCCCTTTTACATTTTCGAGATCATTAAGAGAAGAATCTATTTTTTGAGCATATCTCCCAATAAAAAAAGCCCCTGAAATTAGAGCTATTAAATCAATAGTCATAGGGCTTTGGATTATCCCGATTATTTTGAGAATGAAATACAAAACAACTATACCAAATGCTATCCAAGCTAAAATATCAAATGTTTTAAGTTTCTTCTTTCCCATAAAAGTATTATGATTGTTCTCTTTATAATCTTTTTGATTTACGATTGTGTCCATTTTGTTTTCCTTCTTTTCTTTGTTATTATGACGGATTCATTGAAACTCTTTCTAAAATAGGTATTTTTATTTTGCCTCTTTTTGTTGGATACTCTTCTCCTTTTGACTCATTGAGCAGATTATAAGAGCTGTATATATTATAGACAAGAATATTTTTTTCATTTCGCTGCGTTGCTCCTTTCTCCACTATTCCTTCTATGGTTACTGGAATTTCTTTGTCCATAACTTTGGTAAACAAAGGATACCTAAGCCTTGCCCTCATATTATTCACATCATCTTTCATCTTGGTTGGGATAATTGCTTCAAAACCTATGCTGTTATGGGCTCCGTCATAAACTACACAAAGACCTATGATGCCCCCTTTTGTGTTTATGAAATTGATGTCATATCCCATCCTGCTTAACTGTGTTTCAAACTCGTTGTCGTTGACAGGAAATAATTTGAACGAATCTATACACCCTTCTAACACAAAATCTTCTACCCCTCCTTCTAATACTGCTTCAAGAAAATCACCTACTCTTTTATATTCGTTCTTTAAAATTAATGTTTCTGTTTTTGTACCTGCCATTTTTCCTCCTTACACCCCTCTTACTTTCTTATCACTTCTTTTTTGGAGGTCTGCCTCTTTTTCTCTTTCCTATTTCTGACTTATCTTTTTCTTTTTGGGGTTTTTCTATTATCTCTGAGTCATATGATTCTTCCTTGTCCTTGTTGTTATCCTTAAATTCTTCCTCAAATTCATCCTTGTCTTCTTCTTCAAAGAACTCTATTATCTTACCCCAGTATTTTATTGCCAAAATCATGAGGATTAGTATTATTACCCCCAAGGTTATATAATATTTGTAGAACAAGATTCCTGTCCAATATTTTCTTATCAAGATGAAGGCTATTATCAGAAGGATTATTCCAATTATCCATCTACCTAACTTTATTTCTCCTTCACCTTCCTCAAACTCATCATCAGAAAAATCCTCATCCTTAAATTCCTCCTCAAACTCATCATCCTCGTCTTTTCTTGTTGATTTTACTATTAATATTACCAGGATGATAAGAACTATTATCCCAATTATCAGGGGATATTTATATGCCAGCACTTTTTCTTTTATTGTTGACGGAGGAGTCTCTTTTTCACTTTCATTTGTTTCTTCTTTCCTGAACAAGTTGCTGAACCAGTTTTTTATTCTTGTGAACAAGCCAGGGCCTTTTGTTTCTTTAATTGTTTCTCCTGTTATTTTTCCTTTTGCTTCCTCAATCTGCATTTTAAGGTTTTTACTTGCAAGAACATCTCCTTCTTTTACCTTGACTGATATTGTTATGGCATATTCTCCTGGCTGCGTGTTTATTCCAGGTGCAATGTAAAGATAAGTTGTCTTGGATTTTCCTGATTCTATTGACAAAATCGCAGGGTTTATCTGAAAGAATCCTACTCCTTCACCACTTGCTATTATAGTGTATTCTGCGTTTTCTATTCCTGCATTTTTTATTGTTATTGGAAGCGTGGCAGAGGAATCTTTTTTTACTTTTAATCCTTCTGCATTGATTTCTGGCTTATAACAATCTGTTTTTGAAAGAACCTGCACTTTTATTGCATCGCTGCCAGTTGTCTTGCTGTCATCTGTTGATGAAACATGCAATGTTAAATCATAATTCTGTGTTAAGGTGTCTTTTGCTGGGTTTAATTCTATGACTACTGTTTGTTTTTCTCCTGGTCTTATGTTCAATGTTTTTATTTTTGGCACTGCCCAGTCATAGTTTGTATTTAGCTTGTATTCCTGAGAGATTTCTCCTTCATTTTTTATATCCACTGTTATCTCTTTTGTGAATTCTGAGCATACAGTTGCTTTGTCTTCTATTATATCAACATTCACAGAATAGCAATCTTTTATGTTTGCCTTGATTACCTTTTCCTGGCTTATCTTGTTTTTTTGTTCTGTTGCTGTTATTCTAATGTCGAAGTCGCCACTTACTCCGTAATCTGGGTTTATTATGAGGTTTATGTTTCCTTTTTGAGATGCTCCTAATTCCATCTCTTTTTTCTCAAGACTTGCCCAGGCCGGACCTGTAATTTTTAAGTCAAACCTGTTGTCCTCTTCTGCAGTATTTTCTATTGTTATTGGAACCGTGTTTATTGTGTGTTCACAGAAGCTAACATAATCTTTTTCTGTTTTTATCTTGAATCCAAAACAATTCCCAATGTTCAGAGTTCCTTTAAGCTCCCTGAATACATCCTTGTTTCCTATGCTTAATGTGAATTCATAGATTCCTTCTTTTCCGCATGGAATATCTGCATACAAGCTTATTGGCTTTGTTTCACCTGGATTTAACATAATACTTTTTTGACCCTGGGTAATGTATTCTAATGCTGGACCTTTTAACTCAATGTCGTATATCTCCTGAAATGTTCCGCTGTTTGTGATGGATAACTGATACTCGCCTTGTTTACAGGAACAGACATCTTTTTTTACTTCTCCTGCGATTTCTAATCCGTGACAGCTTATTACATTTATAGTATATTGAATTATCTTTGTACCTTCCTGACTTGTTACTTTCAGATTTAAATCATATAACCCTGTCTGAGTTTCTGAAGAAGGTGTCGCATAAACATATATTGTTTCTGAGCCTTGTTCCAGATGAATTCCCGGAGGCACTGCACTGGTCCACGAACTTGCTTTCCCATCCAGATTTATGTTAAAGTTTCCTGTTCCTGTTAATGTTGCTGTGAAAAGTACTGTTGAACCTGGGCAGGTGCTTTGTTGCGTTGTTGCTGAAGAAATCTCAAAAGCAGATGCTTGTCTTATTGCCAAGACAAAAAAGCTCATAATTAGTAATACTATTATCTTATTTACTCTATTTTTATTATTTTTCATTAGTAACCCCCCTTTATCACTCTTAAAAAGTAGATTTTAAAATTGCTTGTTTATTTAAATACATTGTTGTGGTTGAAAGAATATGATTTAATGGTTGGTTTGTTTGTTGTGTTTTGTTGGTTGGCAGATTAAACCAACAAACTCATTATCTTTCCTGAACTGCGGTGAGCGAATACTAATAGATATTCCCTTATTTCTCTTGAAGGCATTGGATTCACAAAACCTTTTTTGTCTTGGTCGGCGTATAACTCTAAGGGGAGCTTTTGTTCCTTGTAATCTTCCAGGTTTCTTGAAAAATTATTTGTTTCAATGTGGAGAGCGTTTATGTATATTGGGTCTATCACAGTTCCTGTTTTTTTCTCTTTGTGAAACTTTGTTACTTCTTGTTCTAATTTTTTTATTTTGGAATCTAATTTCAGATTTAGAAAATGCACTTCTTCTTTCATCAAAAGAGATAGAAATAATCTATCCTGCTCGTATTCTCTTTCTATGCCTATGTCGCGAGATATTTCTTTTCCGAATCCCAAAAGAAGAACCCACTTTTTTTGCAGTAGGATATCTTTTGTTAAATCCTTGTTTTTGAGAAAGGATTCCGGGGCTTCAAATAATTCTGGATGAAAAAAGAGCAAATGCCCTGTCCTGTAATAGAATAACTTTATGCCTGGCGTGAACCCCTTGTCTTCTGGCTGGTTTTTTTCGGGGTAACCATATAATCTATCCTGAAATTGTATTCCAGGGTGTTTATTGTCTTGTTTGGGTGGATAGCTGATTATACGCGGGGCATAGTCAATTATTCCGAATTGTTGCTTGTTTGGACAGAATTTCATTAAAAAAAACAAGGAGCTGTCATAATATTTAAGAATTTGTGTGGTGCGATGATTGTTTCTTGTTGATTTTTATGTTGGTTGGCAGGCGTTGGTTTTATATAATTTTTGGATTTGTATAAGGGGGTGGTATCATTTAATGATTACTTGAAGTTTAGAGAATATCTTTTTGATTTAGCAAAGAAAGAAGATAAACCTTTTAATTGTCCGGCTTTGGCAGTATTACCTGAGAATGTTGTTGATACTTGTGAACATAAAACTTATCCCTCTGGTGATTTACTCTGCAGTTATACTCCTGGCAGTATTGGTGTTGTTCCTGATCATGGGTGCAGAATTGCATATTTTCCTATTAAAGTAGGAGATGATGGAAACATAAATCTGCTTTGTAGTTGGAATCATAGCCAATTAGTATTAAAAGTGATTGATTTCAAACCATCTGGGAAGTGAGTGTAAGAAGAAGTTGGTTTTTTATTTTATCTGTTTTTTTGTATTACCTTATCCTTTTTTGTATTACCTTATCCTGATTGCCTCAAGGTTTTTTGGGGCATTTGTTTCTATTCTTGCAAGTTTGTGGATGGAGCTTGCGAGGTCAAGGCATTTTGAGCTTTCTCCATGCATAATTATGATTTTCTTTGGTTTTGGGTTTAATCTTTTCACGAAATTCATCAACTGCGTTCTTGAGGAATGCCCGCTGAAACCTTTTATGGCATAAACATCCATCTTAACTGAGATTGTTTCTGTATTGTTTATTCTTATTTCTTTTTCCTGATTTTCAAGCCTTCTTCCAAGAGTTCCTGGTCCCTGATAGCACGTGAGTACGAGGCTGTTCCTGTTGTTTGATGCAAATTCCTTGAAGTATTCAACACTTGGCCCTGCCACCATCATTCCTGAGGTTGCCAAAATAACACACGGACCACCATTTATTACTTCTTCCATTTCTTTTTTGCTTCCTACTCTCTTGAATATGTTTGACAAGAAAGGATTTTGGTCGTGATGGAATATCTGTTTCTTCATATTGTTGTTGAAAAAATCAGGATAAGTCGTGTGAATGGCAGTGACATCCCAGACCATTCCGTGTATGTATATAGGAACTTCTGGAATCAGCTTGTTTCTCATTGCTTTTTCCAGTATTAGCATAATCTCCTGTGACCTTCCCACACCCAAGACAGGAAGAAGCACTTTTCCTTTTTTGTTTATTGTTTCATTTACTATTCTCATTAGTTCTTGTTCACATTCTTCTCTTGGCGGAGGTATGTCATCTTTTCCTCCGTATGTACTTTCTATTATTGCTGTTTCCAGTCTTGGGAATTTTGTTGATGCTGGAGCCAACAGATTTGAGAGTTCGTAATTCATATCTCCGGTGTACAACAAGTTATGAAGCCCATTTCCTATGTGGAGATGACACATTGCACTTCCAAGTGTATGGCCTGCGTTGTAAAATGTTAGCCTCACATCTGGAGTGATATCTGTTACTTCTTCGTAACCCAAAGGTATACAATGTTTTACCATTTCTTTTACATCTTTGCTTGTATACAATGTCTTGTTTCCTTCTTTTTGTGCAACACTTATGTAATCCAATGCCAAAAGAGAAGATATATCTCTTGTTGGTAATGTCATATAAACAGGACCTTTGTATCCTAACTTATACAGATACGGAACAAGACCGCAATGGTCAAGGTGAGAATGTGTCACTATTATTGCATCTAATTCATTCAAGTTGAATTCAGGTGCATCCAAAAAAGGAAATGGCTCTTTTTCTGATGCTATGTCTATGCCACAATCCAATAGAATTCTTGATTCTTGAGTTTGAAGAAGGATGCAAGACCTTCCTACCTGCCTTGCCCCTCCAAGAAAACTTGCTTTTATCCACTCGTTCTTTTTTTCCCTTACCCAGCCATCATATATTCTTCTTCCTACTTTGTTCAGGAACTTTTTCCTATAATCGTTGTTTTCATACAAAACCTGCCTTATTTTTTCTATGATTGTGGACCTGATGATGGGGGTTCTTTTTACAAGAGGGGACCAGGATGTTCTCTTTTTTATTTCCTTTAATAACTCTCCTGCTTTTCCTATGATTAACCCTGGTTTTTCTGCTTCTATTATCACTATGGACCTTTGAGGGTCAAAAATCACGTGCGGTTTTCCAGCTTCTTTTGGGGCTATTTTTTCTATTTCCTTTTCTGTTTCTTCCTGATCCAGTGTTTTTGAAGGAGACATCCTTATTTCTACTCTCTTCTTTATGTTGTCCACTATCTCCTTGATTAATCCATTGCTTCCTAGAAAGAACTCCTTGTCCTCTGTGTACAGGACAATGTTAGCTCCTTCAAAACCAGAATCACATATCTTTGATTTATCTGGTATATACTTTAATACTTCTTTTAGGATTTCGTTCATTATAAAGAATTTACACTGCCACTTTTGTTTGTATTTCTTTTTCCAGTATCTTACTGAATCCGTCTTTTGTTATTTGGATTATGTCTATTCCACTTCCACTTGCACTATCTCTCTGTATCGCAGCGTTTAAAGATTTTATTGCTAATTGTACTACTTCCTCTATCTCCATATTTTTCTTATACAGATTCTCCAGATACCCCCAGACCATTGGACTTCCTGAACCAGAAGCTACGAAATCATCGTGTTTGGTTGTGCTACCATCCACAAATATTTCATACAAATGAAATCCTTCAGAATCAGAACCTCCAATTAGAAAATGAGTTATTCCCGGGATTGTGCTGAATTTTCTTATGTTTGAATAAACTATGTTTGCTAACAAGCTTGCTGCTTCTTTCACAGAAGGCAGTCTTCCTTTTCTCATTTCTTCCAGCTTAAGCTGGGCGGTTATTATTTTTATGATTAATTGAGCATCTGCCACATTTCCTGCTATCGTGATTGCTATGGCTTTTGAGATTTGGTGTATTTTTTGTGCTTTCCTGTCTGCGATATAATTGCCCATTGTTGCTCTTTTGTCTGCGGCGAGGACAATTCCATCTTTGCATACCATTCCAATAGTAGTTGTTCCGCTTTTCAACAACTCGTTTTTTCCCATTTCCATTTTTTAACTGCTTTTTTTATTTCTATTTACTAGAAGTAAGATGTTAGTTCTTAGTTTTTGGTTGTTTAAATACTTTGCGGTTTTTTGGGGTTTGTTGGTTTTTGGTGTGAATTATATGGAGCAAAGACATTTGTCACCAGCCTTTAAGTTAACAGAAAAGGAAGGGGGTTTAATTTTACCTATAATCTACCTGCAATGATGGCATTTGGCACACGTAATCAGGAGTTTTCCAATGTTAAGTTTTTCTAATTGTTTTATTCTGTAGTCAGGGTCTGTTCGTTGTTCAAGTGTGAGTTCGCTCTCTTTCCGAAATTTTAGTTTATTTGTTTCTGGAAAGATTATTGAACTATTGTATCTTGTATGGTTTTTTGTAGGGTATTCTTCTTTTGTTGGTTTTTGATAATCATTGATTCCCATTTTATTTGATGTAATAAGTAAATTAAAGTATATAAATCCTGCTTTTCTTTTGTTTTAACCCTTCACCAAATTTTAAGGTAACCATGAGTTTATGTGAGGTATAACTTCGTGACATAGCACACAATGAATTTAGGTGGTTAGGTTTTTATACTTGAAGGAATTCTGCTTTCTTGATGCGAGATGCCGATTAATGCAACATATGAATATGGATTGGCAGAGGAAGGGTATCACGAAGCACAAACTACTGAAGAGAGGATTAAGGCACTTCAGAAAATGCTCTCCACTGCTCCTTCTCATAAAGGTTCTGAAAAATTAAGAGATGAGATAAAGAGGAAGTTAGCTAAGGCAAGAGATCTGCTGAAAAAAGAAAAAGGAAAAAAAGGAGGGGGGGGCGGGATAGGTGTTAAGAGAGAGGGTGATGCCTGTGTCTGCCTTGTCGGAGTGACTAATTCAGGAAAGAGCACTTTGCTGAAAGCACTTACTGGAGCTAAGGTCAAAGTAAGTGAGCACGATTTTACCACTTTCAAACCAGAAGTTGGAATTATGAATTATTCTGGTGTTAAGGTACAGGTTGTTGAAGTTCCCGCAATTGTCAGGAATTATTATGAAACTGAGAATGGGCCTAGTTTTTTGGGTGTTATCAGGATGTGTGATGTTGTTATTTTTGTTGTGGACATGCTGAGGGATGTTGATAAACAGGTCAAGCTCGTGAAATCCGAGTTAGAGAAAAATGACATTCATAAGAAAAGCATTGTAGTTGGACTGAAAGGGGAAAATGGACTTGGGATTGATGAAGCAAGGGAAAGAATATGGAAAAGTTTGGGGTTGATTAAGATTCATACAAAAGACAGGAACAAGAAAAAGATGACTGGCATTCCGGTTGCCCTTTCTGCTGGAAGTAATGTGAGGGATTTTGCAATGAGAATCCACAAGGATTTCATCAAGAGAAATAAAAAAACCGGTATAAATTCTAAAAAACAGCCTTATGCTCGAATTTGGGGGCCATCTGCTAAATTTGACGGGCAACAGGTAGGAATGGAACATATCTTGGAAGATGGGGATGTAGTTGAACTTTTTGAGAACAGGTAGGGTTCAACAGACCTTTCTTCTTTGACAAGGTGAACCTACCTTGTATGCGGAGCAGATCTCGCTTCGCGACATCTTGCATTGCTCGCTGACGCTCGTTTATGTTTTTACAAAGGTGTAGTTGAACTTTTTGAGAACAGGTAGGGTTCAACAGACCTTTTTTCGTTGTGTGCTCAAAAAGGTGTGGCTGGGTTGTATGCTGGGGGGTGAGATATATAAAATATCTTTTTCAGATAACCTTAAGAAGGTTATTTTTAGATTATTAAATATGTGTAAAAAACAATTGGTAATGACAATTAAAGGTGATAAAGATAGACCTGTTCCTGGCTTACCTTTAACTAAAAAGTTCAAAAGAAAGGGAATTACCAATCCAGCTGTTTTTCCTTGTAACCCCAACAAGTTATTAATCTTTGGCAGGCTTATTTATGGTGATGAGCATGGTGATAATTCAGCTATTGTAAGGTATGATGCCAAATTAAATGATGAAGGTTTTGTTGAGGTATTAGAAGATACTGAAAGAGCTATTTTTATTCCCGAAGAACCTTATGGTTATCGTGGGGTGGAAGATTTAAGATTTGCTACCACCCCTGGAGAAGATGTTGTTCATGCATTTTTGGTTCATTATGATGGTTATAATGCTAGAACAGAATATATAAGAAATGAGGGGGATTTGGAAGATTCTTTATCTTGGCATAGTTTTGGTGTGTGGTTTCCTAATATCGCGGCTGAAGAATCTATAAACCTCGTTCCTGTAAGGAGATATAAAGAAAAATGGGGTTATGTTCATAAAACCAACATTATAAAATCTAAAGCAAAAGGTAATTTATTCACTCCAAAAACTCCTTTTTATTTAGATACAAAAGATTGTTCAATTTGGCCCAAAAAAATATTGGTAGATGGGGAAGAACATTATGGCGTTCTAATTAGACTTCTCCCAGATATTCAAATTGTGTATGTTAAGGACTTTTTAGAACTTGCAAAACATGAATTTTGGCAAAAAGTTGTAAAGAATATCGATAATTTTAGTTTGTTAAGACAAGAATATGATTGGGAGAAAAGTCATATTGGGTTAGCAGGACAACCAGTTGAGATAGAAGAAGGAACATTAATATTTTATCATGGTGCTATTATAAAACCAAAAATGAAATATGTTTTAGGAGTAGCTTTAGCAGACTCAGATAATCCTCAGAAGATAATTGCGAGAACTTATAAACCTCTTATTAAACCAGAAGAACTATGGGAACTTGAACAAGGCGTAATTTGTCATGAGGGTGTTGTTTTCCCTACTTCCCATTTTTTATCTTCAGATAAAAAATTCATAACTCATTTTTATGGTGCGTCAGATAAGAGTATTGGGTATGTTTCTACATCTCTTGAGGATATTTTAGCTAGGATGGAATAAGTTTAAAATGAATAATTTACTAAATGAGAAGAAAGAGTGAGTATCTTTTAAGATGGAATAAAAAGACCATTTGGACTTTTTTATGGGTGTTTTCGCTTGTTTAACTCTTTCTTGGCATATTTTTTATTAAGAAGTTCAGGTATGCGAGGGTTTGGGGAAAGAGTGCAAGATTCAGTAGTTAACAAGTTGGTTTGGAGCATATCTTGGAAGACAGCGACCAGGTTGAACTTTTTGAGAAGAAGTGATGGAATCACCTATATTTTGCGTAGTAATAAACTTTATATACTATCAATATTGATGTTAATGTAACAACAATTGATATGTTTGTGTTATAAGCAGATAAGTAGGTTATTCATATGGAATCCATTTTAAACAACAATATCGAAATATTTTCTAATACTTATATAGAGGAAATAGAACAAAGAATTGTTCAGGATATTCAGGATAATCCTGTTTTTAAGGATATTGTCAAGGAAATTGTCCAAGAGGGAGTGAAAAGGCAAAAAGCACTTATAAACTTTGAACTTTGGTCTATGTTGAATGTGGATGAAAGAAAGATGAAAGCGGTAACAGAAGGGATAGAGCAGGATAGAAAAGAGTTCTGGTTTAAATCCTTAGAAAAGGCAAAAGGAAACCGAGAAAAGGCTTTCGAAATCTACTCCGACCCCTCTTTTGTTTAGGTTTGTTAATCAAGGCGTCATAATACTTCTTTTTTAGGATTTTATCATCTGATGGAAATTTTCTTGAATTTAATCCTATGAGTTTTGATGCTCGAATAAAATGATTGTTGTTGGAATAAGTGAGGAAAATACCTGATTCTTTAAAGTCGGATATTATCTTTTTGTCATTGTCCCCAGCATCACAATTATCTTTTTCACATAACTTATCAAGCTCTTTTAATTTTGGATTATTTTTTATTAATGAAACTTCTTTAATGTTAAACTCCTTTTTGAGATTCTTTAGAACCTTTAATGATTCTTCCCAAGAATAATTAAATCCCCTGTATAATCTTCTTCTTGCTTCTTGGAAAGCTATAGGATGAGTATAAAGCAAATCTTTTTGTTCCTGCAAATCTTCAAGTAAAATTTCCTTTGATTTTATTGGATTTGTTATGAGTGCAATAAGAACTCCTGCATCTAAACCGACCCCAAAACACTTTTTTATTATTCCCCCCTTAAAATGACTAAATATCATAATCTTATTTTTCATGAAAAATTAGTTTAATCTAATGATTTATATATGATTGGGTTTTTGTGGGGGATGATCAAGATGTTTGAGGTGAGGGTTAAGATTAATCCCTATCTAATCTAGTTACAATAAAATTTTTGGGTTTGAGTAAGGAGGTCGTTCTTCATTCTGTTCATTTAAAATCTCTACAATCCTAAAATTTTCTATCCTTCTTTTTATTATTCTTATCGTTAAAAGGATAATTATAACTATTATGATAACCGCCCCCCACAAAATAAATCTTTTTATTTCACTTGGTTGGCTTGTTTAAGATAGTTTTCATAAAGCATTACCGCCCAAATATTAATAACAACTCCAAAAACTATTCCAAGGAATATGCCCATATTAAAGTTATAGTCTGCTTTATTTCTCAGATATCTTTTATAAAGCTTTTTTAAATCTTGTTGATTAAGGTTCTTCTTTACCATCTTCTTAGTTAAATAAACACCCATTTATTTTAACAACTCCCTATTCTCTCCAAAACAGCTTGATATTTACAAATGGTTGTGAAATCTCTTTCTATCGTATTTGTTTCCCTTATATGCATTGCATCTTTTGGCAAACATCTTGTTTTATTAAATCTTTGAAATAGGTTATTCCCTAAACATTCTGGTTCTGAGATTGGTATCCACTCCCCGCAATCTTCAAGACTTTCACAGGGTTCTCCATACATATCTTTAATAGATGGTTCAATCTGATTATTTATTTTTTCATCTTGCTTGGGGGAGGCAAGACTATTTGAAACATTTGAAGGGGTTTCAATTTGGGCACCACACCCACTAATGAATAACAGAATTACTAACAATCCAACTAAAAATATTGTATTTCTCATTTAGTTTATTTAAGACTTTTCAGTATAAAAATCTGCCTGTTCGATTTCCGTTTTATTTGTGCATTTACCAGCTTATATATCTCGTCCAGAACTTTTGCCGGGATTTTTATTTTTGCTTTTTTCAGGTCATCAAGGAAAATTCCCAAATCAAATAAAGCCCTTTCTTTACCTAACTTAACCTGATTTTTTGCCTCGTCTATAAGTATTTCCCAATTTATTTTTGTTTCTTCTATTATTGATTTTGCGTCATCCTTGTCTTTCATCCTGTCTGTTGCACATTTCATAAGAAGTATGTCCTGAGGATCTGCTATTTTGAGAATAAGGTTTTTTCCTATCTCATAAATTCTTACTGCTCTTTTTTTCATATCTTCTGAAAAATAAAAGTGAATCACCTCGCTTAGAAAAAGGTCAAACCTATGCTCGCCTAAGGTGAGCATTTCTGGCTGGTTTTTCTTTTTTCCATAAATCTTTATGGGGTCTGCTTTTATGTAACCTAAATCTTTTGCAGTATTAATGAAGGTTTCTCTTTCTTTTTCTGTATCAAACACAAGGTCAATATCCAAGGTTGCATCTTTTAATCCAAGAAACATCATAGCTGTCCCACCTATTGCATAAATTGTTATTCTTTTTTTTAGCTTGTTTGAAATGTTCAGCAACAATGATTGCTGTTCTTCTATAGTTATCATATTCCTGTGTTGTATACCTCTAAATCTTTTTTATTAAATGGAATGTAAACTCTCCATTTTTTTTGAATCTCATTGAAATCTTTGGATTTCATGTTTGGGAGGATATATTTGTATTTTTCTGTTTTTTCTGGAGAGGATTGATTAAGGAAAGTTTTTGTGGTTCTTCTTGTTCTGATTCTTTTTCTTGATAGTTCATACAACGCCCCTATTTCTTTTCTTAAGTTGTTCTGTTTTGCTAGATGATAGAGGAGTTTCCAGTCTTTTATTTTTCTAAAAAGGCCTAATGAAGCAAGGATGGTTCTGAAGTTTTTTGTTTTTAATGCATATATTAATGCTTCTTCTGGTGTTGGTGTTCTGCCATAAACCTGATGTGTTCCTGAAACTGAGATTTTTATTGGAGAGTTTTTGTTTATTAGTTCTTCATAAGTTGAACCCCCTAACTTGTTTTCAAAAGAGACGTAGTATATCCTCTTTTTTGTTGATTGTCTTTTTGTCTTAACATAACCTTGTTTTCTTAGTCTGTAAATGCAGTAAACAGCTTTTTGTCTGTTTATGTTTAGATTTGTCATTACGGACGGAATGGTCTGAATTCCTTTAAGTTTTTTTAATAGTTCCCTTGTTTTTATGGGTTTTGTGGTTTTCATAAGTTAAATCTAACGGAGATGATATATAAAGGTTTCTATTTT
>JAHJQH010000070.1 GCA_018819375.1 Nanobdellota archaeon | reverse complement strand
GTGCTCACAAAGGTTGTTGATGCTTGCGCATCAGACCGTTTGTTCGCTGCGTGCTCACAAAGGTTGTTGATGCTTGCGCATCAGACCGTTTGTTCGCTGCGTGCTCACAAAGGTTGTGGAAAGTTTTAAAAGTAGAGGCAGGTGTATTGATAGTATGAAGATTTTGTTCTTAGTGACTGGAATTGGATTGGGGCATTCTATCAGGGAACATTCAATCATAAAAAGCATCGTGAAAAAGATGCCGGATGTCCAGATAAAAGTGATTGGTTTTAAGAATTCCTATGATTATTTCAAGAAACACGGATATGATGTTGAAAAGATTAGGGGATATTCCTTTTCTGGAGAGAAATTAAAAATTGATAAGACAAAACTATTCTTCCTAAATCTTGGCTATCCTTTTAGATTCTTGTTTAACTTGTTTAGGGTTGGGAAGATTGCTTTTAGGTTCAACCCGGACATAATTGTCTGTGATGCCCAACCAGAGGGCATTGTTGTGGGGAAATTGTTGAGGAAAAAGGTTGTGTTGGTCTATAACCTGTATATGGGTGATAAGGTTAAAGGAAGTTTTAGTAATCTTGCTGTTATGCTCAAAAACTTATTTTATCCACTTATTCATAAGATAATCAACCCAAGTCTTCTTAATGTCAGAAGAACAGAAGGTAATGTGGAGCTGATACCCCCAATTGTGAGAGACAAGCTTATTGAACTGCCTGTGGAAGCTGTTCTTATGAAGAAATTGGGTCTCAAAAAAAGACCTATCATTGTCCAGATTGGCGGTTCCAAGTTTGGAGGCAAGTTAGTGGATAATCTTGTTGAAGTTTCCAAGGATTTTCCTGATGAAAAATTCCTGGTATTCGGGAGCAAAAAGAAAAAAACCAGTAATGTGAGTTTCCTTCCTTTCAAGTCAAATTTTCTGGAATACCTGAAAGTTGGGAAGGTGGTGATAACCTTGGCAGGACACGAAATATTGTCTGAGATTATTCATTTCAGGAAAGCTAGTCTTGTTTTTCCTATTGCTTATGTTGAACAGATGGAGAATGCGAGGGTTATGAGAAAGAACAAACTTGCTGTTGTTGGGAGCCATCATCAGAATCAGCCAGATGAATTGAAATTATTGATTGAAAAGGTTCTTGAGAGGAAAGGAGAGATTGAAAAGAGAATTCTTGATTTGGGCGTGAGGGAAAATGGCGCTGATGTTGCTGCTAAGCTGATTTTGGGGATTAAACATACTTCCTGATGATACTAACCCACTCTTGAGGATTTGGTCTTTTTAGTATTGATTCCAGAGAGTAGACTGCGACTTTTTTTGCTCCGGAGTTTTTTATCATCTGCAGGTCCTGCTGGAATTGTTTTGTGTTCTTGTATGTTTTTTCTGTTTGCAGTATGCCTGTGCCTATTAATCCGACTGAGAACATTGTTCTTGGGTCTTTTTTTATTGCTTTTTTTGTGAAAAGCTTCAGGTATGCTCTTAGAAGCGGCCTCCAGAAACTTCCTGCAAAAGAAGTGTAGCACATAATGTTTTTTGTTATTCTTGGGTTGTCTCTTGTGTTTATATACATTCCTTGGTTTTTGAGATACCATTCTGCAAATGGGAATTCGTTTATGAGCATTTCTTCTGGCTTGGAAATTAATTCAACTTGCGAGGATTTTGTGAGATTGTTAATCTTTTTTGCCAAGTATTCACTATTTCCTGGTTTTTGAAATATTTTTTTTATTGCGTAGCATATTATTTTTGGAGTGGTGTATTTCCATTTTGGCAGAGGAGGTTCAAGGTCTATTTTTATCTTCATTCCTTTAAATTGGTTTAATGTGTCAATGCTTTTTTTTGATGTGAAACCAGAGAACCAGTAACCTTGTGATTTTGGTAATATGGGCCACGGATATAGAAGCAGGGTTGTCTTGTTTTTCCAATCAAGATATTCTTGTTTTGACTTAACAGCAACATAAATCTCAGAAGGAATTTCTTTTAGCAGGGATTCTGCTTTTTTCCAGTCCACTTGTTTTGGGAACTCGCACCAAAAGATTATCTTTTTGAACATTTGTTAGACCCTCGGTATATCCCTCAATTCTTTTATTTTCTTACG
>JAHJQH010000069.1 GCA_018819375.1 Nanobdellota archaeon | reverse complement strand
TTTTAAGATAATCGCAGATGAAGTAACACAAGGGTTTTATGCTTATTTTTGGGATTGTAAGGGTGTTGTTGATAGTGTGGGAAGATATATGGGGTTGGACATATCCACTGGCGAGGAATCTCCTGTGCCACAGATTTTTTCCATTGGGAACAAGAGTTTGAGAGAATGTTCACTCACAAAGGATATTGATAAATTAAAAGCCCGCGGAAAATATTTTCTCAATCCGAGCGAGGATGTTGTTCCTGTGATAACTGGCAGGAATGGAAGAGTGTACATGGGTGTGTTTTGGGACAAGAAAGAAGAAGGTGCTGTTCTTTTTGATGGTCTTGATTGGAATCCACTTAGCAAGAATCTTTCTGGACAGGAAAGAATACTTGCAGAGAATATTGAGGATTTTCTCTTAAGATATGAGGGCAAAGAGTCATTTGAAAAAGGGCATGGAAGATTAGTGAGTAAGGTTCTTCTTGGTCCTGAAAACCTTGAAAGCACTTACAAAATGTATCCTCTTAGCAGTATCGTAACAAAATGCAAGGTCCTGCATAATCAACGAGAAGAGATAGGGATGAAAGCTAATTGGGTAGCGGTTGATTTAATTGGCAGTAAGCCCCTAATCTTTGAAAGACAATTTGAAGGGACAAAATATGAAATCAATTTCTTAGAAGCACTGTTTCGTGTTGCACTTCCTGACACAATTACTTTTAAGTCTCTTGAAGACATCCAGATTTCTTCGCTTAGGGACGGGGTTTGGAGAGATTTGGGGGATAAATATAATGTTAAATATGTTGAAATGAGTGATAACATAGAAAAAGAAGCAGGAAAAATTTTAAAAGAACAGGGTGGTGGTCTTACTGAAATAAACAAGATTTATAATTTTGCGAGAGCGCACAGCGGAAGAATCAACACTAGTACAAGCGGATATATTTCCAGAATAGAAAACAGGCAAGTCAGAAGCATTTTTGAGAGCAGTGGATTCAAGAAATACCACATTCATATGAGGGGGGAGGAAATAGAAGGATTTGACTTTTCTAATGGAATAAGGGCAAATATCAGAATTGAGACAGGAACAAAAGATATTCTTCTTTTTGGAGTTGTGATAGAAGTGGTAGAACGAGTAAGGGAATTAGAACCTTCTGTTAATGGCGGCTGGACAGAAGTGAATTCCGTGGAAAAGAAAAAAAGAATAGAACTAATGGGTGGAGATCCTGAGATTATCAGGAACCTGAATATAAGGGCATCAAGGTCAGAAAGAAGAACAGACCCCAACAGGTAGAACAGCAGATGGAATTAATAAATAGCAAACAGATAAAACAACAGACAGAATTAATAGCAAACAAAACTTCTAAACAGATTAATAAACAGAACTACTGAATACTAAGCGAATTCGTCATCCGCATTCTTGTCCTTATCCTTATCCAAAAAAGGAATCAAACTTTTTCTTGGATTATAGTATATGTTGTTCTCGCCGCATCCTTGTTTTACGAGATCTTTTCCAGAGACTATGGTAAGAGTCGGAATAAATACTTCTGCTCCTGAGAAAACTGTTGTGGTGTATATTATAGCTCCTGCTGCTAAAGCGATTACCCCCACAGGAGCACCAATTCCTGTTCCTACAAGCAATGCTCCAGTAAATGCAAGTTCTCCTGCGATTATTGTTCCTACCCCCCCTGCGACTGCAGCTTTTTTCCATTCATGTGCATTTGCTTTTACAATACGCAACATAACATAAACAGGGTCATTCGAATCCAAAGATATCTTATTTGCACCAACATCCAATATTCCATTTTCAGAATTTAATAAGAATTGTGCATAGGTCTCCTGATGATTGGGAGGGTTATGCGAGTTTAGATACTCTCCAAACTCTTTCATGTCAAGAGTTCCTTGTTTATCAACCGTGATTCTTGAACAAAGAATGCAATATGTTGGTCCTTTTGAAAAAGGTGTTTTCCATTCAGAGAAAAAATCTATCTTGCCCTGACCATACATATCCCAGCAGTCATACATACTGTCGGCGAGGGATTTGTACATTTCATTTGGCTTTTCTTCATTTACCTTCAGGTCTTTTTTTTCAGTTATGCAGGGGTTTTTCATTTCTGCCACTTTAAATCCAGCAATCTTTGTTCTTGCCTGCAGGGAAACCCAGGTCTTACACGCCTGCTTGTTACTTCCTGAAGTCATTAACGAGGACAAGTTAGGCATCAGAAAACCAAGGACTATGATTGCAAATACCACTGCGAGAATAATCGCACTTAATGCTTTCCAATCCCCTTTTTTGTTTTTTAACATCTTAGTCCCAAAACAACATCTTAGCCCCAAAACAATTAACTTCCAAGTAATGCGTTTATTACTCCCCTGATAACAAAGTAAAGTATGACTATGAAAAATATTGTTAGTATTATCATCACAAGGGAGTTTATACCTGCTTTCTTGTTTATTTTTTGTTTCATTTCAGGAGTTTAAGTCATTGGCGCTATTGCCATTGACAGGAACGTAAATATTATTGTAACAAACAATGCCACAAAAAAGTATAACAGCCCCCCTATATATAAGTTTTTACCAAGGGAGTATTTTTCATTTATTTCGTCTGAACCATACTCTATTGAGTTGGAGAGTTTTGTCAGGAGAAAGATTATTTCAATAACATATAACCCGACGATTAACTGAAGAAAGTAACTTGGAATGATGTTTGGTATCTCAAATAACTGGCCCAAAGTTTCTACTGGAAGCCCCCCTAACTCGGCGCTTTCTGTTGCTTCAAGAGTGATGGACTCAGACAATCTTGTTAAGATGGTTACTATCATTGTGCTTATTCCTATGACTATGCCTGCAATTATGGGTGTCAGGAAGTTTATCTGACTCTTCATACTCGAGATTACATCTGAAAGAATATCCTTTAATCTTTCATTGACTTTGTGAATATCCCTTACATATGATGAAACACTCATCAATGATTTTGAGACTACACTTGGTCCTTTTCTTGCACTTTCAATCAGGACCTTCATAGTGGAATGTATTAATGAGCTTGGATACTTCCAGATTGCACCGGTTTTTCCAAAGATGGCTTCTTTCATTCCCACCCCAAGTGCCCTCATATTAGAACTAACTTTTGCAAAAAAATCTCCGGTTGGTGTTCCCCTCATATTTCGAGACACTTCTTCAAATCCCAATTCAACAGGAATCCCATCTCCTACCCTGCTTCCAAGCTGGAACAAGCTTCCTGAAAATTCAACTTCTAATTTTTTTGTCTGATTTCTTATTTTGATGAGATTCTTTGTTCTTATCTTATGATAAAATCCCAGGGAGAGTATTATGCCCAAAGGAAAAAACAAGCTCAGGATTACTGCGCCAGCACCAAAAGGACCATAACATATTTTTCCTGCTTCGCATGCAATTCCGTTTGCTTGCTTGTAATCAATTAAGTTTCCTGCAATAAATGGAAAATCAACTCCAAACGCGTGCATTAACAGTGGGACCAGCCCTATTGAACTAACAAGGATGAATATGAAAATAGCAGGGAGCAGGGGGCTGATAAATAACTGCTTGTTTCCCAAGTTAATTACTATGTTTTTGTGTTTTTCATATTGCTTTTCCTGTAACAGGTTTGTCTCGCTGTATCCTGTTGGTCTTTTTGACAGAATATTCGTGCCAAATGCGTATACCACCCCAGGAAATAAAATGAGATATAACACAGAGAATATTATCGCCTTGCTTGTTCCTGAACCTGGCATAAGACTTCCAACAAGAGGAAGGATTACAAGACCCAATATTGGAAGTATTATCCCGAGCATATGCAGCATAGTGATTGGGCTTTTCAAGTTCTGGGCATAGTGGAGCATCTTCTCGTAAGTTCCTTCCAAGATAACATCAAGGGCTTTTTCCAGAATGGTTATTCTCCTGTCTTCATTTGCCTCGTAAAGACTTCCCTGAATAAGATGAAAGGACTCTACAAATTCCAAGCTGTGGTCTTTCCATTGTTCCAGATAGCCCTCCAAACTTTGCTTGATTGTTGAGAATTTTCCAGATTCCACATCCCAAAAAACTTTTTTTAAGTCAAGGGCCAAAGGGTCACCTATGTGTTCTGATGCAAACCTCAGTGCATTCTCGAGATTTGAGGTGTGTCTCATATAAATGACAATGTAAAGTATGCACAAAACCATTTGATTACTTGCTCTTAATCTCCACCTTGTAGCCATATAATTTGGGATTGAGCTTATTGGTTTTACGAGCAACACACCTACCAATGCAAAGAAAAGAGGAATCAACAAGTCTGTAAGATTTGTGTTTAAGGACCATGCTTCAGCCACAGAATATTTTAATAAGAAAATAATAATGCCTATGAGAATGATGAAAAATGCCACAAAAACAGCAAATCCTGTTGCTGTATCAGGTGTTATTTGAATGTGAGTTGTCTTGATTGATTCTTCTATTTTCCCGGCATCTTTTTTGTTTGGTTTTATGGTAGCTATTTTTCCAAATAAATTGCACAAGAATTCATACAGGGACATATTTCTTGTTAGTGCTTCCTTCCTAAAAACCTGATAATCTTGTGAAGAAACAGATGGCGAGGCGTAATTGTTAACATCAATCTCACCTTCTAACTTCTTTTGATATTTGGAAATTATGTCTTTAGCATTATCCGGGTTGGTTTTTCCAGCCATAATCGCGCCTCTTTTTAGAGGGATATCAGCCAAATAGGTTTATATAACTTTGGGTAAATTAGGGGAAACATGCTAAAAATATTTGGGTTTCTGGATTTAATTACTGGGGTGAGTGTGCTACTCACGAAAGTTGGTCTTGGCAGGGAGATTGTTATTTTTTGTTCTCTTGTTGTTCTTGTCAAAAGTTTAGTGTTCATCAAAAGTCCGGTCAGCTGGGCAGATATCGTATCTGTTTTCATAATTTTTGCTGCAATTGGCGGTTGGTTCTGGATTGGAACCTGGATTGCTGCAATATGGCTGATTCAGAAAGGCGTGTTTAGTTTGGTTTAGTTTATGTCTTGTTTGAAGAGAATTAACTCCACACCTTTGGTCAGAAAAATGAACTAATGTGGTGTATTGTTTAGGGGTTTAGATAGTGTTAGTAGTATTGGAGTTGTCAGGGGTTGTTCAGAAATGGAAAGTGATTATTTTTTCTCATTCGCCCCACGAGAAGTCCTGCCGTTGTAGTCGCAGCTGCCGAAGTCGAACCTGCCGCCGTAGCAGTTGCCACGACCCACAGGCCAAATTTCTCCTTTTGCAGGCAGGTAGAGTTGTGATTTTGAAATGCTTTTTGTTCCGTTTCTTATTTGGTCTGGAAGATCCTTGAATGGTCTTGTTGTAAAGTAAACCACAAGGTCGGAGTTAGCTTCATTAACTTGTGCGAGGTCAAGCCAGGTTTTTGAAGGAAGTCCGTTTAAGTTGAAATTGTGTTTGTTTGTGAACTTTAATTGGTTTTCTTTTGGTGCGTAGATATTTTCTTTTGGTGCCCATATCAGATTAGGATTTTCAAATATTGTCAATATATTCCCTTTTCTTTGATTTGCTATGTTAAACCATTCTCCGTAGCTTTGATTTAAGATGTCTTCTGCCAGAGGGATTAGTTTTTGTTCGAGGGTTCCTTCAAAATAGTCTATGAATAATGAGAAAAGCTCTTGTGGATGTGGATGCCTTTCGTATCCTTCTTTTTGAAGTGTTTGTAAACTTGATTCTCTTGAGTTAGGATGGTCATAATGCAAGAAGTCTTTTTTTACTCCGGGTTCTATTTCTATGTTTTTGTATGAGTATGTTGGCGTGGATATTGGTGAAAAGGTTTTTCCTGTTAGAATGGTGTATGCTTGTTCATATTCTCCTTTTTGTAGCAACTGTTCTGCCTCTTGGACTGTTTCTCCTTTTCTTGTTAAAAATTCATTTTCTTGATTTATTCTTGTTAACAATCCTTGATGTAGCTCCCCTTGTAAGCTGTCAAAAAGTTCTTTTTTCTTGACTAATTCCTCTTCCATAAGGCCGAGTCCTTTTTTAAGGGTGGCATATTCCTTAAATGATTGTTCAATGTTTTTGTATGAATATGTGCTTTCCATTTTGTGAATTTTTGATTGTTGTTAATGTGTGGTTCCTGGTTTTTAAAGGCAGTTGTGATTTATAAACTTTTTGTTTTGTTACCTTTTAGAAGTGATTAAGAAGTAAGGTCTAAGATTACCTCACCTCGGCAGCTCGAACTTGAAAAAATACCAGAAGGTCAGAATAGATGCGAGAATTAATGCTGGTATGAGTGCCCATAAAGAAAGCAGATTAATCAGAAGAATGAAAAAAATGGTGAAGATGAAGAAGAAAGTGTAGAGTATTTTTGTTCCAAAAAACATTTTTGAGCCTATTAAATCCTGAATTGGGAGGAGATTCCAGAAGATGAACCACGAGCTTATTTTCACCCCTGCTGGTATGCCTGCTCCCTTAAATATCACGAGAAGGATGAGGTTGAACATAATCGAGGCCATTGCAATAAAAGACAACTGCCTCTCTTCAAGATGCATAAACTCTTTCCCTACTTTTTTAGTTACCTTAGTTGAAAAAGTGTGTATTGCCGCGATTATGATATGGCCGTTTGAAATTAGCATAACCAACAAGGGAAATATTGGTGTCAAGAAAATCACCGGCAATATACTTCTTGGTTTTTCCCGAAATCCGGCGATGTTTGTTTTTTTCTTGAGTGTGGCAAACCGATGGCTTCCGAAGATTTTTGGAAATATTTTTTCATTAAAAATTCCCCCCGCCATCCTTAAACCAAGGAGATTGCACAAGACCACAGCCATAACTAAAAACAATGTTTTAAAGAAATTTGAAAACCACGCTGAAAAAATAAATTCAGGCCTTTTGTCATTAAATGCGAATATCAAAGTAAGCAAAAGCACAGAGATGCTTATGGTCTTAATTTCTTTTGATAATTTGAATAATCTCTTTTTCATGGCCTGCACCAACAATCGCAAGGATGTGTTTGTCAGAATTAAGGCATATCAACTTCTTTAAATTATTTGCCATAATGTGATTTCTTTCGTGTATGAGGACTTTGTAAATGGTTGGATAGTCTTTTTTTATTTTTTTGAGTATCTTTTGTATCAATAAGTCCGGGGGAACTTTTCTCAAATCTATTTGTTTAAGCAACTGCTTATTTTGCCTGGCCTTGAATGGGCTGGTGATAATTTCCCCCAAGAACCTGAACTTCTCTTTCCAGGTTATGAATTTGGATAGTTTTTTTAAGGTGATTGAGATGTCCTGGTCTATGACTGCAATCTTAAGATTGTGTTTTTTTGCCATTGTTACCGCAGTTTTCATCTCGCTTCCAGGAGCAACACCCACTATGTCCCCTAATTTCCTTTCGGCATATGCCCCTATGAGATTTATCACATATACTTTTAACCCCATCTTAAAAGGATTTAATTTTTGTTTTTTATCTGACATCAAAGAGAGCAACCTTTGCCTGTCCAATTCCAAGGCAATTATATCCGGCTTTTTCTTATTTATGTGCTCTCTCACTTCTTTTATGCTTTCAATGGATATGTGTGAGGTTCCTATGACTGTCAGATTTTTAAAAGATTGCATTGATAAAAGAGAAATCTTTAAATATATAAAGGATTTGAAATAACTTAACTTATAGAGCATTACAAGGAAGAAGTAAAAAAATAATAAGGAGGGGAGCATTATGCTT
This sequence comes from Nanobdellota archaeon, assembly GCA_018819375.1. Taxonomy (GTDB): domain Archaea; phylum Nanobdellota; class Nanobdellia; order SCGC-AAA011-G17; family GW2011-AR20; genus JAHJQH01. Next base: position 6,035 of record JAHJQH010000069.1, on the reverse strand, counting down.
AAAACAAAAAGATTAAGTGAAACATATGATATGAGGGTGTTTACTGATGATGGCACTTATTTTGGTGATGTGGAAGAAAGTGTTATTTCTGGCAACAAGGTGTTTGGATGGAGGATAAGAGCAACAAAAACCTCCTACCTGACAAAAGTGTTGGGTGGAGCAAAAGGCGTGATTGTCCCGCATCATCTGGTCAGGGCAATTGGAGACATATTCATAATCAACAAGGCAGCAATACCTTCTTACGAAGAAGAGGAAAAAGAGGAGGAATAGTTTTTAAATAATGACTACCCCATTAGGAAATGCAATAGATTTTTTAAAACAACTTGGATTCTTTGATGTAGTTCTTCCTTTCCTGCTTGTATTCACGATAGTGTTTGCGATACTTGAAAAATCAAGGATATTAGGGACTGTTAAGCTCTCTGACGGCACAGATGTGGCAAATAAGAATCTCAATTCAGTAGTTGCTTTTGTGATTGGAATGCTTGTTGTTGCAACTGCGAATGTTGTCAGCGTGATAAATGAAGCATTGCCAAAGGTAATCCTCTTGTTTGTTTTTGTAATAAGCTTCCTGATGTTAATTGGAATATTGTTCGGCACTGGAGAACTCAACTTTTACGACAAACATAAGGCACTTTATTTCATATTGATGGCATTGTTTTTTATTGGTGTGGTTGGAATATTCCTGAGTTCCATAAAAACAGAGAGTGGTGAGAGCTGGTTAGAGGTGGTTTTTGGCTCTTCTGGTATTGCTGGTATTAGCGGGGATGTTGGTGCTTATGTCATACTTGTTGTTATCATAGCATTTGTGTTAATAGTTGTTACCAGAAGCCCTAAAAAGGGCGGTGGCAAAGAGAAGGAGGAGAAAAAATAACAATCTTAAAAAAGGAGGGACCTAAATGGCTGGCGGGGATTTATATTCAATAGTAAGTCAACTTGAAAGTTCAGGTGTTTTTTTGTACTTGTTGCCTTTTTTGCTTGTTTTTACAGTTGTTTTTGCCATACTTGAGAAAACAGCACTTTTTGGCAAGAGCCCTGAAGGAAACACAAAAACCGGAATAAATGCTGTTGTTGGTATTATCTTGGGCCTGCTTGTAGCTTCGCAATGGGAGATTGTTACCAAAATGCAATTTTTCTTGCCAAAGATGTCCTTGGTCTTGATAATTTTTGTTATGGTATTACTGCTAATAGGAACAATAGGAGTTAAAGTTGATAAAGGAGCGAAAGGTATATTCTTGTTGCTTCTTGCAATTGCGTCCATAGTCGGGGTTTATTGGTCATTAGGTCCTGATTTTGACTTAAGAGTTCCCTGGTGGGTGATTGACAATCAAACAACAATCTTTTGGGTGACCATTCTACTGATTATTCTTTATGTGATTGTTAGTGGCGGAAAAAAGAAAAGCGGGGAAGGTGGAAGTTTTATTGACAAGATGAGTAATTTTTTGGGAGTAGATGATACTAAGTAGTTAAGAATTAATAAAAAATATAAGGATTAATAAAAAATATAAGGATTAATAAAAAGAATATGGCAAGTATGCTTGATGTCGGATTATTGCAATTTTTTAGCCCTGTCTTCTTATTTATTTTTGTCTTTGCCATAGCTTATGCTGTTCTTGACAAGTTTGACGTGTTTAAGACCGGATGGGTTAAAACAGTGATTTCCCTTTGCATGGGTGTCTTGTTCTTGTTTTCCAAGGATGCCATTCTTTTTGTTAATTTCATAACTCCCTGGTTCATCGTGTTTGTGGTGATAGTAATGTTCTTTATTGCCTTGTTCTTGTTTATGGGAGTAAAGAAAGATGTCATGGTAGCCACGGTTCAGAACCAAAATGTTTACTGGCCTGTCCTGATAATCTTGTTTGTTCTTTTAACAATTTCCATTGTCCATGTTTTTGGTGAGAAGAGTTCTCCTTATGAGCCAGGAGAAATACCGGATGCTGGAGAAGTAACTCCTAGCGGAGAAGTCAAGACAAGAGAGAGTGAAGGTATGAGGGCCCTTATCAGCCCTAAACTTCTTGGAGCAATCATTCTCCTGATAATTATGACAATTGCAATAGCAACACTTTCCAAGGGGCTGGGGTGAGTTTATTGTTTTTATTTTCAGGCAGAATAAATCTTTTGGCATAATCGTGTGATTTAAGATTATTATTGGGAGTTGAGATTATTATGTTGGAATTAGGTATCAATCAATAAGCTAATGAGTTCTTCATTAATCAAGTCTTATTCCATTTATCTCACTGCCCGACAAAGAAGGTTAGGAAGAATATGACCAACCAGATAATGAATGCAAAGTAAGTCGTGTTTTTCTTTTTTGTGAAACTTGAGAATATTAGTGCAAAGGTCACTATCATCAAAGGCACGAAATTTATTGGGTTCATTTTATATTAGCTCCTATGACTATCAAAAATGCTCCAAACCCAAAAATAACCTGAGCTATTGGATTTGTTGGGGATATGACTATGAATGGCAAGGAGATTAGGATAATAAATGCCGCAATAATCCTCACCCATATTCCAGGTGTTAAAGTTATTTGTCCTTTTTTTTACTATTTTATTTTCTCTTCCTTGTTGTTCTTCTTTTAGTTGTGGTTGTTGTGTGTGGTGTTGTGTGTGGGCGTGTCTTGCTGCTGATGTGTGTCGTGACCCTTTGAAGTTCCCTTATGTTTTCAGTCAGCGGCTGAAGTATTTTCTGAAATACCTGCTCAAGTGCTTTTATCTCTGTGTTCATCTCCCTGACGCCCCCGCTATATTCACTTACCTTGCCCAAAATTCCTTTTTGAAGATTCTCAAACCTGTCCTGCGTCCGTATGATTTCTTGTTTTACTGCAATAAGCTCGTTGTTTACCTGCTCTCTCCAAAGCGTGAAATCTCCTGTTCTCGACATAAACTCTTCCCATTTTTCCTCAATTATTGATTCTATCAGGCCCTGAATATCTGTGGATGTAGGATACATCTGGGAAGAAGAAGGTTGTAGGTCATAAGATTGGAAATTTGTTTGTTCTGCATCTGGAGATGGTGCTTCCTCAAAGAGTATATCTTCTCCTGATGAAACATTTTTTTGTGAGGGTAAGGAGTCTTCTACTTGGTCCAAGCCTTCCAAAGGATTGATTAATTCTTCCTCTTCTTCTGGTGAAGGAATGGTTTCTCGTGAAGAATGAGGGAACTCCCTTGTGGGATTGTCTTCTGGTGTCGGGGCAATAGGAGAACCAGGGTTCATTCCTTGTTGATTTACAGTATCGGAGATTTCTTGATTGGAAATATCCCTGTTAGAATCTTTTGGGTCTTTTTTCTTTATTTTTATCACCTTCTACTTTTTGTGAGACTTGATTAGAGCGGTAACCTCCTTTTCTGTAACAAAATTTAAGGGGTTCCAGATATTAATATATTTTTCTAAAATCTTTAAATTCTCTTTTCTGGCGCAGTCCTTTAATTCCCTTATCACGTGAGACAAAATCTCTTTTATTTCAAAAAGATCTTTTTTTAATTCTTTAATTTCTGTGTCAATGACCTTTATTTCCGACAATAAACTTCTGTGCCCTGACAGGAAGTTTTGATTTACCAAGAGCATCCTGTCCCTTATCAAACCATATCTTGATTCCAAGAGTCTTAATCTCCCTGTTGGATCTGCTGGTTGAAAAGTTGTGGCATCTTGCATTTCTTCCTCTTTTGTTGTTAGTTAAGGTATAATCTCGGGTATATAAAAATTTCCATTGATTGAGTCAGAACAATAATTTTTTATACTAAGCAGAATATTTTATTAGTATGGTGTTGGAAGAAAAAAAAGGTGAGATTAAGGATTATGAGATTTTTAGGGAAGGCAGTGATACGGTTCTAAAGATTAATTACCTTCCTCAAAGCAGGACTCCAAGCATAGAAGATGATCCTGTTTGCATGGCCAGAACAATGGATTATCTCATGCAGGTTCCATCTGCCACGAGGATAATTTTTAACCAGAGAAGGAACTATATCTATGATTATGAACAAGTGAAGGTGTTGAAGGAAATTGTTGATATTTACAAACACTTAATCAGGCAGAAGAAGTTGTTTTTTGGAGCAGGTGAGTATGGTCCGTATCACGACTCTTGGAGAGCTGTTCTTCAAAACATAATTATGAACCTTTTAAGGACAGACCCTATTGGCGCTTATGTTGACACGAAGAGAATCCTAAGACAAGAGAAAGTAAGATTGGAAAAAGCAGAGTTAACTGGTGACGTTAATCTAAGAGCTGATTATCTCGGCATTCTTAATTACATACACAATATGCTGCAAAACACCACCCTTATTCAATTAGCAAAACCATATCTTGCAGGTTATTCAGTGGAATCTGACAGGGAGATTTATAAGAACATCTTCAGGCCGATGATTACCCCTGACTTCATGTTCACCAGACTTATGGCAGAGCAGCCTATGGACGGAGAGATATTAGATGTATACTCCCTTCCTGACGGAGGGGAAGTAACTATATTTAAAATTCCTGGTGAGACTAGATGCCTTTACCACCTGATACCTCCTGAGTTTAAGATTAATGAAGAGCAATATGAGGTTCTTGATGTTGCCAGAAGAGCCATGATTGAACATAAACCAACCAAAGACGAGTTCTTGAATCCTGATAAGATGAGAGAAACATTCCTGAACATAGGGAAGGATCTTATCAGGGAACTTGCTGAGCATAGGGGAATAATGCTAAGTGATGAGGATAATAATGTTCTTGCAAAAATCCTCGTGAGATATACTGTTGGTTTTGGACTTATAGAAGTATTATTGCAAGATCAAAAGATTCAGGATATTGCCATAAACGGACCTATTGGCGAGACCCCTATGTTTGTTGTCCACGGGGATTTTGAAGAGTGCAACACCAACATTATCCCAAGCAAGGAAGAGGGTGAGAGCTGGGCATCCAAATTCAGGATGATAAGCGGGAGACCATTGGATGAGGCAAATCCCATTCTTGACACGGAACTAATCCTTCCTGGATCAAAGGCGAGAGTTGCAATAATCACTGGCCCCTTAAATCCTGTTGGTTTGGCTTATGCATTCAGGAGGCATAGGGACGAGCCCTGGACATATCCACTTTTTATCAAGAACAAGATGATGAACCCGCTGGCTGCTGGATTACTTAGTTTCCTGATAGATGGCGGCAGGACATTGCTCTTTGCTGGAACAAGAGGCAGTGGAAAGACCAGCTTACTTGGGTCTAGTTTGGTTGAGATAATGAAAAGATACAGAATCATTTCGTGCGAAGACACTTTGGAATTGCCAGTTGATGCATTGAGGAAATTAGGATATAACATTCAATCAATGAAAGTAAGAAGTGCCCTGATGCCTAGTGATGCAGAGGTTGGTGCTGAGGAAGGTATAAGAGCTAGTTTAAGAATGGGGGATTCCAGCTTAATTGTGGGGGAGATTAGAAGTAAGGAGGCGAAAGCACTTTATGAAGCAATGAGAGTTGGTGCACTTGCTAATGTAGTTGCTGGCACTGTTCACGGTGCTGACCCTTATGGTGTTTATGACAGAATAGTCAATGACCTTGAAGTACCTAAAACTTCATTCAAAGCAACTGACGTGATTATTATTACGAATCAGGTTAAAAGTGCTGACGGACTGCATAAATGGAGGCGAGTCACACAAATAACAGAAGTCAGGAAAACCTGGGAAGAAGACCCACTAAGAGAAAGGGGTTTTGTTGACCTAATGATTTATGACAGCAAAACAGATTCACTAAAACCCACTGATGCTTTGCTAAACGGAGACAGCGAAGTTTTGAAAGCTATTGCAGGAGGAGTTAAGGATTGGGCAGGAGACTGGAATGCTGTCTGGGATAATATTCTCCTCAGGGCAGATATCAAAAACGCCCTTGTGGAATATTCTGAAAAACTGAATAACCAGACAATTCTTGAAGCAGGGTTCATTGTCAAGGCAAATGACGCGTTTCACCAAACCTGCGAATCTGTGAGAGAAGACCTTGGCTACATAGACAGCAAGAGAACTTTTTTTGAGTGGAATGAATGGATGAGGAGGCAGATTAAGAAAGGGGTTTGA